>DATCWW010000545.1:0-4772 GCA_036566145.1 Gemmatimonadales bacterium | reverse complement strand
CCGCGGCACGGCTCGCCAGGCGCTCCAGGTCCCGCACACCGTCGAGCGCCTCGCGCAGACGAGCCCGACCCCGCGCGTCGCGCGCCGCCGTCTCGACCGCGTCCAGCCGGCGCTCGATCTCGTCGGGCTCCTGGAGCGGCGAGAGGAGCCAGCCGCGGAGCAGCCGGCCACCCATCGGCGTCAGCGTGCAATCGAGCACCTCGAGCAGGGTCGCGCCCCGCGATCCGGCGCGAAGCGGCTCGACCAGCTCGAGGTTCCGGCGGGTCATGTCGTCGAGCCAGAGATGGCGGCCGCTCCGTCGCACCGCGGGTCGCGCCAGGTGCGGCAGCCCGCCGGGCTGGAGCTCGCCGACGTAGCGGAGCAGCGCCCCAGCGGCCGCCACCGCCGCCGTGTCCTCCGACCCGATGCCGAGTCCGTCGAGCGACGCGAGGTCGAACCGCCGGGTGAGATCGTCGCGCGCGAGCTCGGGATCGAACTCCCAGGCGCTGCGCCGGGTCAGGAGCGGTGATACGTCACACTCGGGCAGGGGTGCCCCGTCGTCGTCGGCCACGACGACCTCGGCGGGGTTGAGTCGCGTGAGCGCCTCCTCCAGGCCGTCGGCCGGCAGCGACTCGAGGAGGAACTCGCCCGTGCTGAGGTCCACGGCGGCGAGGCCCGGTCCGCCCCGCTGCGGACGCGCCAGGGCGGCCATCCAGTTGTTGCGGGCCCCGGGTATCCATCCCTCCGCCAGCAGCGCGCCCGGCGTGACCGTCTCGACCACTTCGCGCCGCACCAGGCCTTTGGCCAGCCGGGGATCCTCCACCTGCTCGCAGATGGCGACGCGATGTCCGGCCGCAACGAGCTGGCGCAGGTACTCGGCAGCGGCCTTGACCGGCACGCCCGCCAGGGGGACACCGTCGCCGCGGGAGGTGAGGGTGATGTCGAGAATCCGCGCCGCGAGCGTCGCGTCCTCGTGGAACATCTCGTAGAAATCGCCGACGCGGTAAAAGAGGATCGACTGGGGATGCTGCGCCTTGATGTCCCGCCAGTGCTTGAGCATCGGGGGAGCTGAGGCGCCGGCCGTCTCTCGGCTCACGGGCGCGGCGAAGACATGCGGGGGGACTGGCGGGGCATACGGTGGACAATATAACAGTTAGACTCGACCCGCTTCGACCGGCTTCACCACCGTCCGCGCCCGCACGAGGATTCATGGCCGCCTTTCATTTCGCCTTCTTCGTCCGCGATCTGGCATCCACCCGGAGCTTCTACGGCGATGTGCTGGGATGCCGGGAAGGACGCAGCGCCGACACCTGGGTGGACTTCGACTTCTTCGGCAACCAGATCTCCGCGCACACCACGGGCAGCGTCACGCCCACGCAGAACACCGGAAAGGTGGAAGACATTCTGGTTCCGATGCCGCATTTCGGCGCCATTCTCGACTGGCGCGAGTTCGAGGCAGTGGCCGGTCGGGCCCGCGCCGCCGGCGTGCGCTTCGTCCTCGAGCCCAGAATCCGCTACGCGGGGCAGCCGGGGGAGCAGGCCACGATGTTTCTCCTCGACCCGAGCGGCAACGCACTAGAATTCAAGAGCTTCCGTCATCCGGAGCACGTCTTCACGGCATGAGCGGAGCCTCCGTCGCGGTCATCGGCGGTGGTGTCATCGGCGCGAGCGTCGCCTACCACCTCGCACGCCGGGGATGGCGCGACGTGGTGGTGCTCGACCGCGGGCCGGCGGCCGGTGGCGGGAGCACCGGGCGCGCCACCGGCGGCTTTCGCGCGCAGTACGCCACCGCCCTCAACGTGCGCCTCTCCCTGCTGGCCCGGGAAAAGCTGCGCTGCTTCGAGGCGGAGACCGGGGTGGATCCGGGCTACGCCGAGTGCGGCTATCTCTGGCTCGCCGGATCGGCCGAGGAGCTTGCAGAGCTCGAGCGGGCGCAACGCATCCAGCATGCGGAGGGCCTCACCGAGGCCGTCCTGCTCGGCCTCGACGACATCGCGGCGGTGAATCCCGCCGTTCATCCGTCGGGCGTGGTGGGCGCGGCCTACTGCCCGAGTGACGGCTTCATCAAACCACTCGCGATCCTCGAGGGGTATCTGCGCGCCGCGAGCCGCCTCGGGGTCGAGATGCGGTGGGACGTCGAGGCTGTCGGCCTACGCCGCCGGCCGGACGGCTCCATCGCCGCGGTCGAGACCACCCGGGGCCCGATCGAGGTAGAGGCGGTGGTCGATGCGGCCGGAGCGTGGGCGGCAACGGTGGCCGCGTGGGCCGGGGTCCGGCTTCCGGTCGTGCCGCTCCGCCGGCAGGCCGCCACGAGCACGCCGTGCGATCTGCTCCCCGCCTCGATGCCGATGACCATCTGGGCGGGGGACGGCTTTCATATCCGGGTCCGCGACGGTCGGGTGTTGCTGCTGCAGCCCACCCCCGGCGTTCCCGACGCGCCGTTCGACACCCGGGTCGACCCGGACTGGGTCGATCTGGTCGAGCGCGCCGCCCACGCCCGGGTCCCGGTTCTCCGTCGAGCGACGATCGATCGGGCCGCCTGCTGGGCCGGTCTGTACGAGATCTCGCCGGACAAGCACGCCATCCTGGGCGCGGCACCCGAGTGTCCCAACCTCTTCTTTGCCAACGGCTCGTCCGGGCACGGGGTCATGCACGCGCCCGCGCTGGGCCAGCTCCTGGCCGAGATCATCTCGGACGGCAAGGCGAGCAGCATGGATGCGGCGCCGCTCCGGTACGGCCGCTTCGCCGACGGGGCCTTGCTGCCGGGCTCGGGGATGCTTTGACCCGGATAACAATCACCACCGCGCTTGGCCTCCTCGCCGTCCTCGCCGGCTGCGGTCCGTCCGCCCGGTCGAGCATGACGCTGGAACGTCGCCCTCGGCCCCTGGCGGTGGACGGTCCGGACGCCGTCGCCTTGCCCGTCTCCGACCGCTACCGCTACGGCGTGGTGCTCGGCTCGGTGCTGACCGAGGACGGGGGCCGCGGATGCAACGGCGAGGTGTGGCTGCAGCCCGCGGGCGCGCCGGTGCGGGATGTCCGCTCGATCGCCGCCGCCCGGCTGCAGAACATGTTTCGCTTTCCGCAGCTCCTCCCCGGGCGTTATGAGCTGGGGGTGCGCTGCTTCGGCTACCAGGCCGTGCGGCGCACGGTCGAGGTCCGCATCGGCCAGGTCTGGCGAGCTGTGGTCACCATGCATCCGATCCCCGAGCGCATCGCTGGATGACACGCCGAGGCCCCGGCTTGCGCCGGGGCCCCGAGCTACCGTGTCCTGCTGATCACTGCGGGTTGGAATCCCGCGGCGTCTCCTCCACACTCGCCTGTACGGTGACTGAATCCTGCCCGACGGCCGTCTCCCGGAGCCGGCTCACCTCGGCCTGGAACTCGCGCGAAGCCTCGGCCAGATCGATCGTACCCGTCTCACCCGGCTGCGCCAGCGGCGAGACCCGTGCCAGGCTGGAGACCGCCTTGGCATATCCGCTGTCCGCCGCCACCGCCGCCTCGTACGCCTGCCTGGCCTCGGGCAGGTGGCCGGCCTGCTCCAGCGCGGTCCCCAGATTGTTCTGGAACACCGGCGAATTGCTTCTGAGCTCGACCGCGCGCGCGAGCGGCAGCAGCGCCTCGTCACTCTGCCCCCGCTGGATGTAGAGGAGGCCGAGGTTGTTCATGGACCAGACGTCCCGGTCGTCGATGGCGATGGCGCGCTGGTAGGCGTCAATCGCTTCGTCGAACTGGCCCAGCTCCACCCGGGCCCGGCCAAGGAGACGGTGACCCTCGGCCGAGAGGGGCTCGAGGCTGAGGCCGCGCTCGACCCGCTCCAGCGCCTGACCCGGCTGCCCGGTCTCCAGGAGCACCCGGGCCGAGTTGAAGAGGCTCTTGCGATGATCGGGGTCGAGCCGCAGCGCCGCGTCGAAGCCGGCGAGGGCCTCGGTGTGAAGGCCCGACTTCCAGGCCGACAAACCGTACATGTAGTGCCCCCAGGGATTGTCGGGGTGCTGGCGGCGGTAGCCCTCGAAGAGCTGGGTCGCCTCGCCGTAGCTGCCGCGGTGGAACGCCTGCTCGGCGTCGACATAGGACACGGGGGCGTCGCTGGCGGGGGTGGAGATCGTCCCCGAGTCGGCCTTCGAGTCGGGCACCGAGGCCGAGACCACCGGGCCTGAGGCGTCGGCGGTGCTGGTGGGACGAGCCTTGTCCCGGCAGGCCAGGGCGAGCGGAACCAGAAGCAGGGCGGCGACAGTGTGCTGGGTGCGATGGCCGAACATGGATCCTCCTGAGTGGGGGCGCCGAGGCGCCGGGTGATGGACGCCCACTCGGAAGGGCAAGCCGGTGGCCAGGAGGACACTTGGCAAATGAAGGTTAATATGTGGAGTTATAACAAACACTTAGAAGGAAGGCACCGCGGGCTGACCGCCAGTATGTGTCCCACAGGACACTACAGGCAACCGCTATTTGTGTCTAGTTGGACACGCCGTCGTCCGGTCGCCGAAGGTCGTGCCGACGCATGATCTTGAGCAGGCTGGCATGGTCGGCCAGGCCCAGGTCGCGGGCTGTCCGGCTGATCTGCCAGCCATTCCGCTCCAGGGCGGAGACCAGGATCCGCCGCTCGGCCTCCGCCTTGAGCTCCTGGAAGTTCCGCCCCGCTTCGGCAGGCGGAGGCTCGCCACTCTCCCGAATCTCCCGGGGTACCTCCCTGGGTCCGACGAGCTCCTCGTCGGTGGCGATCACCATCCGCTCCACGATGTTCCTGAGCTCCCGCACGTTGTTCCTGCGCCACTGGTAAGCCATCAGCAGGTCGA
>DATCWW010000527.1:0-4483 GCA_036566145.1 Gemmatimonadales bacterium | reverse complement strand
GGCCGGCGTGAGCCCCGCGGTGCGGAGCAGCTCGGCCGCTGCCGCGTCCACGTCGCCCTCGTGCTTGCCGCCCAGCAGCGCCGCCAGCGCGGGCTTGCCCCCGGCTTCCAGCGCCTCCGCGGGGGAGACCCCGGAGGCCTTCTCCAGCTCCTTCAGCGCCTTGCCCGCCGCCTTGGCGGCCTTGGCGTCATCGTCCTCGGCCTGGGCATGATGGAACCCGACCTCCTGGCGGCGCTGCTCCAGCTCCCGCTCCGCCAGCTCCTTGGCCGCGTCCACCAGGAACCCGCGGACGGCCTGGTACAGCTCCCTGGTCTCCGCGGACACCCCCCGTGCGCCCAGCAGCCCGATCCCGGCGTCCGACAGGGTGGTGTGCTCCCCCTCCGGCGCCACCTTCTTGAGGTCCTGGACCATCCGGGTGATCGCCCCGGACTCGAGCGTCGGCGCGGCATGGCGGAGCCGCAGGCTCTCCGCCGCCCAGCGGAACCCCGCCAGCCGGAGGAGCACGCCGATCTCGGCCTCGTCCGCGCCCCGGAAGACCGGGGTCTTGGCTTCGAACCCGAGGATCCGGGCGGCCCACCCCAGGTGGGTCTCCAGGATCTGCCCCACGTTCATCCGGCTCGGCACGCCGAGCGGATTGAGCACGATGTCCACCGGGGTGCCGTCGGGGAGGAACGGCATGTCCTCCTCGGGCACGATCCGGGCGACGATGCCCTTATTCCCGTGGCGTCCGGCCATCTTGTCACCCACCGAGATCTTCCGCTTCTCGGCGATGTAGACCTTCACCAGCTGGATCACGCCCGGCGGCAGCTCGTCCGGCTGGAGGATCTTGTCGATCTGGTCCTCCGCCTTCTCCTCCACCTTGGCCCGCTCCCGCGCCGCCATGTCGATGGTCGAGCGGATCCGCTCGTTGGCGGTCTTGTTGGCCACCCGGAGCGTCTTGAGGTCCACGTCGCCCAGGTCGATGTCCTTGAGGGCCGCGGCGGCGAGCTTGGTGCCGGAGGCGAGGTATTCCTCCACCGTCCCCGCCTTGAGCATGAGGGCGACTTCCTGGCCCTCCAGCAGGTGGCGGAGCTCGTCCAGCATCACGCTGCTGATCCGCGCCTTCTCGTCGTTCTCGATGCGGCGGACCTCGCCGATCCGCTCGCCCCGGTCCTTCTCGACGACCTGGTCCTCGATCCGGCTGAAGATCTTGACGTCGATGACCACCCCGGCCATGCCGGGCGGGACCTTGAGCGAGCTGTCCTTCACGTCCTTGGCCTTCTCGCCGAAGATCGCGGTGAGCAGCTTCTCTTCCGGCGAGAGCTCGGTCTCGCCCTTGGGGGTGATCTTGCCGACCAGGATGTCGCCCGGCTTCACGTGGGCGCCGATCCGGACGATGCCCCGCTCGTCGAGGTCCACCACGCTCTCGTCGGAGACGTTGGGGATCTCGCGGGTGATCTCCTCCTGGCCCCGCTTGGTGTCGCGGACGTGCAGCTCGAGCTCCTGGATGTGGATCGACGAGTAGACGTCGTCCTTCACCAGCCGCTCGCTCAGGACGATGGCGTCCTCGAAGTTGTGTCCGTACCAGGGCATGAAGGACACCAGCACGTTGCTGCCCAGGGCCAGCTCGCCGCCGTCGGTGGCGGCGCCGTCGGCGATGATCTCGCCGGCCGCGACCTGCTGGTTCAGCTGCACCAGGGGCCGCTGGTTGATGGCGGTGTCCTGGTTGGTGCGCCAGAACTTCTTGACCCGGTACCGGTCGTGCTGGTGCAACCGGGCGAGCGGCTGCTCGGCCGGTGCGGTGCCATTGCCGCCGGCGTCGACGATGATCTCGTCGGCCGTGACCCGGGTGACCGTCCCGGCCCGGCGGGCGATGATCACCGCCCCCGAGTCGCGGGCCACCTTCTCCTCCAGCCCGGTGCCCACCAGCGGCGCCTGGGGGAAGAGGAGCGGCACGCTCTGCCGCTGCATGTTGCTCCCCATGAGCGCGCGGTTGGCGTCGTCGTGCTCCAGGAACGGGATCAGCGCCGCGGCGATGGACACCAGCTGCTCCGGCGCCACATCCATGAACTCGATCCGCTCCGGGGCGAGCAGCGGGTAGTCGTCGCCCTTGCGGGAGAGCACCAGCTGCTCGGCGAACGTGCCGTCGGCATTGAGCGGCGCGTTGGCCTGCGCCACCGCGTAGTCTTCCTCGTCGCTGGCCGAGAGCCACCTGATCTCGTTGGTGACCTTGCCGTTCTTCACCACCCGGTACGGCGTCTCGATGAAGCCCAGCTCGTTGATCCGGGCGTAGGTCGAGAGGCTGGTGATCAGGCCGATGTTCGGGCCTTCCGGCGTCTCGATCGGGCACATCCGGCCGTACTGCGAGTAGTGGACGTCCCGGACCTCGAACCCGGCACGCTCCCGGGTCAGACCGCCCGGCCCGAGGGCGGACAGCCGCCGCTTATTGGTCAGCTCGGCCAGCGGGTTGGTCTGGTCCATGAACTGCGAGAGCTGCGAGCTCCCGAAGAACGCCTGGATGACCGCCGACACGGTGCGGGCGTTGACCAGGTCGTCGAGCGAGATCTTCTCCGGGTCGGAGTTGATGCTCATCCGCTCCTTGACCAGGCGCGCCATGCGGCTCAGGCCCACGCTGAACTGGTTCGCGATCAGCTCGCCCACCGAGCGGATCCGGCGGTTGCCCAGGTGGTCGATGTCGTCGGTGAACCCGCGCCCGTCGTGCAGGTCGATCAGGTACCGGATGATCGCGATGAAGTCGTCCTCGGTCAGGACCGTGTGGTTCGCGTCGGTCTTGAGCTTGAGGCGCTGGTTGATCTTGTACCGGCCCACCCGGCCCAGGTCGTACCGCTTGGGGTTGAAGAACAGCTTCTGCAGCTGCTGGCGCGCGGTGTCGAGGTTGGGCGCGTCGCCCGGCCGGAGCAGGGCGTAGATCTGCTCCAGGGCCTCCGCCTCGCTGTGGGTCGGGTCCTTGGCCAGGGTGTTCTTGATCAGCGGCGACTCGCTCCGGCCGTGGGGAAGGAGCACCTCGACCTTGTGGACGCCCGCCTTGATCAGCTTCTTGCGGAGCGACTCGGTCACCTCGTCGCCCGCCTCGGCCAGCACCTCGCCGGTCTCCGGGTCGGCCGCCGCGAAGGCCAGCACGTGGTTGTGCCGGTCGCGGGTGCTGGTCGGCTGCTCCTCCTCCCGCACGTCGATGGTGGTGTAGCCGGCGAACACCGTCACCGACTTCACTCCCTTGTGCCGCATCTCGTTGAGCCGCTCCTGGGTGAGCTCGTCGCCCACCGTGGCGAGCGGCTCGCCCCGGGGATCCTCGGGGTTGGGCACGTCCACCGCCACCAGCGCCCCGATCACCTCGCGCTTCTCCTGCCGGCCTTCCAGCTTGCCGGTGATGTTCAGGTCCTTCGTGGCGAAGAAGAGCTTCAGGATGTCCGCGTTGGCGCCGTGGCCGAACGCCCGGAGCAAGGCCGTGGCCGGGAACTTCTTCTTCTTGTCGATGTGGACGTAGATCACGTCGTGGATGTCGATGGTGAACTCGACCCACGAGCCCCGGAAGGGGATGATCCGCGCGCTGAACAGCCGCTGGCCGTTGGGGTGGGTGTCCTCCTCGAACACCACGCCGGGCGACCGGTGCAGCTGGCTCACCACCACGCGCTCGGCGCCGTTGATCACGAACGTGCCGAGGGGGGTCATGATGGGCAGCTCGCCCAGGTAGACCTCCTTCTCGATCGCGTTCTTGAGCCGCTTCTGCCCCTCGACCTCCTCGTAGACGTCGAGGCGGAGCTTGGCCTTGAGCGGCGCGGCGTAGGTCATGTCGCGCTCGATGCACTCCTCGACCGCGTACTTGGCCTCGCCCAGGGAGTAGCCGAGGAACTCGAGCTTGTACTTCTCGTTGACGTCGGTGATCGGGAACAGGTCCCGGAAGACGCGCTCGAGCGAGACGTCCTGCCGGGCCCCGTGCACGTCGTCGGGCACGAGGAGGGTCTGGAACGCCGCGGTCTGGATGTCGAGGAGGTGCGGCATCGGCATGCCGCCCTCGCGCTTGCTGAACGTGATGACGGATCGGGTCTGTGGCATCAGGTCACTCACTCTCGCGCGACAGGCGCGCAACACAAATGGCCCCAACGCGGATCCCCCGCCCGGACCGGGCGGGGTGACCTACGGGGCTCGGCAGATTCGGGAACGTCCGAGAGCTTCGAGCGTGCATTCGTCTCACTGAAATAGGGTTTGAGCGCCAGGGCTCCTCGACGGGAGCCGCGCCAACCCTACTTCAGCTCGACGACCGCGCCCTGCTCTTCCAGCTTCTTCTTGATCTCCTCGGCCTCCGCCTTCGTGACGCCTTCCTTGATGTTGCTCGGCACGTTGTCCACGGCGTCCTTGGCTTCCTTCAGGCCCAGGCTGGTGACCTCGCGGACCACCTTGATCACCTGGATCTTCTTGGCGCCGCCTTCCTTGAGGACGACGGTCCACTCGGTCTTCTCTTCGGCCGCCGGCGCCGCCGCAGCCC
>DATCWW010000341.1:0-5537 GCA_036566145.1 Gemmatimonadales bacterium | reverse complement strand
AGCCCGCCGGCCCGCGGCAGGCCGCCGAGGACGACCGCCGAGCCGCCGACGACGAGACGATGCAGTCCGTCGGTGACCGCGAGGGAAATCCGGCGGACCATCCCGATCGCCTCGACGTCGGCCCGCATGGTCACCTCCGCGATTGGAATTCTCGACTGCGCCATCGGCTAGGGGCGGTTGGTTTCGCTGTCGGATCGGCGGATGACGGCCCGGATATCATCGGCCCAGCCGGACGGATCGTCCGGCGGGACGAAGGACCAGAGCTCCTCGGTGCGGCCTTGTCCGATGCGGATCCGGACCCTGGGCCCGCTACGCTCCACGGCGGCCCATCGCCGGGTACGCGGCGTGATCTCGACCCCGACCTTCTCATTCTTGTGCACCAGTACCGTCGCCCCGGTAACCACGATCGACGCGAGACGATCCTCCCAGCGCGCATCCCGCCGCCCGGGATGGTCGGTATAGCGGAAGATCAGGTCGTCCGCCTGGCGGCGGACCCCTTCGGCGGCGAACCGCTCCCGCTCGGCCGGGGTGAGCGCCCCGGAATGCTCGCGACACCCGGCGAGCGCGGCGGCCAGCGCGAAGACCAGCGTGAGTCGAAACCACATCGGCGCTGATCTTACTGCGCGCTCCCACTACCCCGCCAGTCGCCCGGGCGACCCGGCCCCTTGAGCCAGGAGGGAGCGGAGCACGCCGGCGTGGTACGGCACCGGCACGCCGAGGTCCTGGCCCAGGCGCACCACCGCGCCGATCTGGGCATCCAGCTCCGACGGCCGGCCGGCCGCCAGATCGCGCTGCATGGAGGTCGTCCCCTGCGCAGGCGCCCCCTCGAGAACCTGCACGGCGTCGCGGATATCGTCCTCGGTGACCGACACACCCTGGGCACGGCCCACCGCCCGGATTTCCCCCATCGCGTCGAGCAGGCGGCGCCGCAGCTCGGGGACAGCCAGGATCTCGCCGACGGTGGCGCCGTTCGAGGCCCCGACCGCGCCCCACGAGGTGATCAGGAGAAACTTACGCCACATCGCGAGGCGGATGTCGGGCACCAGCTCCGCGCGCACCCCGGGCGCGGCCTCGAACGCCGTGAGCAGGCGCCGGGTGCGGGCGCTGGGACCGCCGGCCAGCTCGCCGAAGGCCGCGTACGGCTCGATGCCGATGTGCTTGATGGTCCCCGGCGCGACGACTTCGCTGAGGATGCGGCACAGGCCGCCGAGCGCGTGACCCGGCCCGAGTGCGCGGTCGATGTGGCCCGGGGCCTCCACCCCGTTCTGGAGCGGAAGCACGCATCCGTCCCGAGCGAGGAGCGGGCGGAGGGTGGCGGCGGCGCCAGCCACCTGCCACGCTTTTACGCCGAGCAGGACGACGTCGGCCGGGGCGACGGCCGCAGGGTCCTCGGCGCATTCGGCGGGGTGCACCACCGCATCCCCGGCCACGCTGGTGAGACGGAGGCCCGCGTGCCGGATCGCCTCGAGGTGCGCCCCCCGGGCAATGACCACCAGCTCCGCGCCTCCCTGCGCGAGCCGGCCGCCGAAATACCCGCCTACCGCGCCCGCCCCCACGACAGCGATCCGCATCACGACCCCGGCGCCGGGCGGCTCAGTCGGCGCGCCAGGAGACGCCGGCGAGCAGCACGAAGTCGTGACGGGCCCGCGTGCCCGCGGAGCGCAACGGCGTGGTGCCCAGATGCGGGGTGTAGCC
Organism: Gemmatimonadales bacterium; assembly: GCA_036566145.1. Classification (GTDB taxonomy): domain Bacteria; phylum Gemmatimonadota; class Gemmatimonadetes; order Gemmatimonadales; family GWC2-71-9; genus CAVVWJ01. Next base: position 3,842 of record DATCWW010000341.1, on the reverse strand, counting down.
GCCGGCGATGTCGCCGCTGAAGAAGTACTGCTGCGCGTCGAGACGCAGCGCGGTGCGGGTATCGAGGCGAAGGACCGCGCCCAGGGTGGCCAGGCCGCCGACGTTGGTGTGGCGGGTCGCCGGGGTGCCGTCACCCCGCTCGAAGATGAGCGCGGGGCCGATGCCGCCCAGGAGCAACAAACGATTCGCCGGATTGGTCAGCCGGGTCTGGATCGTGGAGGAGGCGAACAGCGTGCGCGGACCGATCGGCGGCGTGGGCTGGCCGACCGTGGCGCTGCGGCTGCTGTTGTGCGACCAGGCGACACCACCGTCGAGGATCCAGTCGCGTGAGACGCCGATGCCGATCCGGGTCCCGGCGCTGGTCGCCTCGCCGGTGACGCCGCGGGCGCCGGTTGCGCGGCCACCGGTGGCCCGCTGCAACGACTGGGCAGGCACCCCGCCCAGGTGCACCCCACCCTGCAGCGTGATCACGACCTGGCCCGAGAGCGCGCCCGGCGTGGCGGCCAGCAGTGCCGCCGTCGTGACCACCTGCACCAGGCCGAGCACGAGACGCATGATCCCAATGTTGTCGTCGAGGCGCGTGGGAGCCAGACCCCGCGCCGCTGTTGCAGACGGGGACGCTCAACCCTGCAACGCCGCCTCCAGCCTGCCGAGCAGCTCGCTCTGCGCCGGGTTCAGCTTTTGCCGCGCCACCTCGAGCGCGAACCAGCCGCAGCGGTCCACCTCGGGATAGGTGATCCGGCGACCCGAGCCGCGCGGCCACTCGATCGTCGTGGTGTTGCTGGTGACCGTGGCGGGATCGGCGTCGCCCTCGCAGGCCCAGGCATGGACCGTCTTGCCCGCCTTCTGCCGAACGCTGCCGAGTGGCAGGAACGGCCCGTCCGGCTCGAGGCCGGTTTCCTCGCGGAGCTCGCGGCGGGCCGCATCCAGGAGGGCCTCGTCGGGCGCGACCAACCCCTTGGGAATGGTCCACGCGCCCGCGTCCCGCCCGCGCCAGAAGGGACCGCCCGGATGCGCCAGCAGCACCTCGAGGCCACTCTGGCGGCGGCGAAAGAGCAGGATGCCGGCGCTCACGCCGGACCGCTCGCTCACCCTCGGACCCTGCGCCTCACCCGGCCAGTCCGATCGCGGTCCGCACCGCGCGATCGTCCCCGATCGGATGAAAGGCGGCGAGGAGCTCGGGCGGCAACGGCCGCCGTTTTCCGGTCCCGAGGTCGACGAACACCCATGCGGTCTCGGCCCGAGTCACTTCGCGGCGGTCCGACTCGCGGACGAAGAGGTATTTCCGCGGCGCCGCGCGCTGATCGAAGCGAGGGACCCAGGTGTGCACCGCGAGCGGCTCGCCCAGGAAAAGCGGCCGGAGATACTCGACGAAGTGGGACCGGACGACCCACGCCGCCCCGATCGCCTGGTAGCGCTCGAGCGGCCAGCCGGCGGCCGCCGAGTGCTCGATCGCGACGTCCTGCATCCAGGACACGTAGGCCAGGTTGTTCACGTGCCCGTTCACGTCGATGGCGTCGGCCGGCACCCGAAAGCGGCGGGTGTAGATCCCTGTGATCTGCTCGGGACCGACACTGTGGCTCGACACTTGCGGCATCTGTTCGGAATCCGTCATACAGTGCCCGTCGCCGGCCTCCGGCCGGGCAAAGTGCCTTTTCCCCAGGCATCTCTCATGACCACTTCCATTTTCGTTGCCGGCTGGGCCGTCGCCGTCATTCTCGGTCTGTACGCCTTCCATTGCTTCTGGGCGGCCGGTCGCGCGGACCTCGCCGCGATGTCCCGCGGACACGGGCTCCAGATCGCCGGTGTCCGGGCGCAGCTCCGGCCCGAAGCGCGCCCGGCCGCGTATCGCGCCCGCGCCTGCCTGGCGCTCATCGCCGCCAGCGGGCTCGCGCTCGGCGTGCTCTTCCTGTCGCACTGAGCGCTCACGGCGAGCGAAGGCGAAAGAGGCAGCGCCGCACGTCCTCCAGCATCCGGCTCACCGCTCGGCGCAGGCTCATCCCGGGGGATTGGCCGAGGCGGGCCGGAACGTACTCCAGGGTCCGCGAGTCTTCCGGAGGAGCAGCTCCGCGCTGCCGCCCACCAGGAAATCGGGCAGCGCGCCGATCAGCTCGTAGCCGAGCCGGCGGTACAGGCGAAGAGCGCCGGTGTTGAAGTCGGAGACGCAGAGGAACACGTTCGGGCTCTCCCGGAAGATCCGCGCCTCCGCCCAGTCGAGAACGGCCGTGCCCAGTCCCCGCCCGCGCACGTCGGGGGTGAGGCAGATGGTCTGGATGTAACCTCGGAACGGACCCTGGAGATACAGCAGGAGAAAGCCGGCCCAGGTGCCGGCGTGCTCGATCCAGTATGTCTCCCGAGTCGGGTCCGACACCAGGGCCAGGGAGGTCTCGAAATCGCGCTGCAGCGTGAGCCAGGGCTCCGACTCGCTCATGAGCCTCGCGCAGGCCTGCCGCTCCATCGCGGAGCCGACGGGCCGGATGGTGAGCGCATCGATCATGGCCCGGATCGTTCCGCGCGCTCGTCAACCCGTTCCAGCATCGCCTCGGCGTCCTCAGGCGTGAGTCCCACCTCCTCCTGGAGCAGCTCGCGCGCGCTCGGCCGGTCGAGGTCTTCCGGCCGCGCGGCGAAAATGAGCTCCTCGGCGCGGGCTCGGTCGAGCGGCTGCTGCTGGCGGAGCTCCCAGCCGTTCTCCTCCACGAACAGGTGCATGGCGTGCTCCAGCGACTCGAAGGTCTGCTCCTGCCAGGCCCGCCGACCAGGGTGCCAATAGCGGGTCACCAGCTCGCCGGGGGACGCAGGATCCGCAGGGCGAGTTCGTACCACCACGAGATGGGTCCGGTGACCGCTGGGCGGCATCGTACGCGAGGCCCGCGGGTCGGGCACGGGCAGCGGCACGGGTGATTCAGGGAGGTACGATTCGGCGCCCACTCGGCTGCCCTCGGGTCGAAGCAGCCGAAGCGTAACCCCCTCCCCCCGAGTTGCAGAACTCTGCGCCGGGCCGCAACCTGGGCGTTCTCCGCTGAGACCACGACCCTGTCTGAGTGCGTTAAAAGATTGAACAACAATATGTTAGGCACCAGTCCCGGGGGGCTTGCTTCTTGCTCCCACCCGGTGGATTTGCAGCGCCAACCCGGGAGCAACGAGTCGTGTCGCAAGCGGGCTCCACCGAACCCAGCGCGCCTGGCGCACCGAGCCGCGAGCTTACGGAGTTCCTGATCGAGCTCGCGACGGGGCTGCAGAAGCGTGCGATGTACCCCGAGGGGCACCCCATGCTCCTCGCGACGGTGGATCGCCTGCTCGCCCGGCTCGCCGCCCTGCTCGGCGACCGCCCCGACCTGGCCCTCGGGGTAGCCCGGACGCAGCTGCTGGTGGATGGGTGCGCCACCGATCCGCATCACCTCCTCTGCCGTGAGCTGGCCGCCCGGCTGCACCGCCATCGGATCGCCTCGCTCCGCATCGAGGCCGGCGTGGGGCCTGCCGAGCTCGATCAGCTGTTGGCCCGATTGGCGGGGGACCCGGGCCGGGGACAACGCCCGCTCGGGCTCACGGTGAACGGCCCCTCCGAGTGGCCCCACGTGACGCTGCAGCCGCTCGGGTACGATCGGCTGAGCCTCCGCGGCGACGGGACCGGCGAGGAGGAGAACGAGGAGGCGCGCAGCGGGGGCGAGCTGCTCTGGCTCCAGCTGGCGCGCATGGCGCTCGACGGAGAGCTGCACGGTCCCGCGGGCGTCGAGGCCGCGGCCGACGTAGCGGCTGCGCTCTCCCGGCGGATCGCCGATCCAGAGGCCGCGGCGAGCGTGCTGGCCGGCCTGAGCCGGCTGGCGGAATCGGTCCAGAGCGAG
>DATCWW010000483.1:0-4889 GCA_036566145.1 Gemmatimonadales bacterium | reverse complement strand
TCGAGCTGCCCGGCTCGGGGGCGCTCACCGTGACGTTCGCCGTGCCCGAGCCCGCGGGGCGGCTCACGGTGAGCGCCTGGCCGCAGGGCGGGGCGGTGCTGCACGCCTTCGGCGGGGACGTCGGGTATCAGGTGGGCAAGGGGAGGATCGCTGTGGACAACCGGCGGCCGGCGGGACGGTACACGCTGCAGGTGCCGACGGATCTGGCGCGGCTCACGGTGGTGGTCGCGGGACGTACGGTGTTCGACGGCGAGAGGGAAAAGCTCGCGGCCATCGGCGACAGCCTCGCCCTTTCGCTGGAGCGGGTGCGATGATGCCGCGCGCTCGCCGGGCGACGGGAAGGGCGCGCGAGCGGCGATGCCAGGAGGGGCGGCGCACCGGGGGCCGGCGCTTGGCCGCCCTGGCTGTGGCCATCTTCTGCATCGTCGCGTCGGGCGCCAGCGCGCAGACACCTGTGGGCGTCGCGCTCGCGGGCGCTCTCGCTCAGGCCTCCGACGGTGTCACGCTCGCCGACGCCAATGCTGGGGCACCCGCCGGCGTCATACCCGCTGGCCCCCGCCTCGATGCCCTCGCCCCGACGTTCGCCGACTCGAGCGCGAGCACGCCGGCCGACACCGGCGAGCGCCGCCCCCGGGCCGTCGAGTACAGCGACGCGTACTACACCCGCCTCACCATTCACCGCTACGGCAGCTACGCCATGCTGCCGCTGTTCGCCGTGGAGTACGCGCTGGGGCAGCGGATCCTCAATGGTCAGCAGACCGGCGACTTCGCGTCCTCGGGAACGGTGAACGCCCACAAGGTCGTGGCCGGGACCATCGGCGTGCTCTTCGCGGTGAACACGGTCACCGGGGTGTGGAACCTGATCGAGGCTAGGAAGGACCCCGCCGGACGCACCCGGCGGAACCTCCACGCGCTCGGGATGCTGCTGGCGGACGCCGGCTTCCTTTACACCGCGTCCCTGGCGGGAGAAGCGCATGAGGGCGAGAACGTCACCAGCCACCGCAACGCGGCCATCGCATCCATCGGCGTGGCCACCGTATCGGGCGTCATGATGTGGCTCTGGAAGGATTGACCATGACCATCGTGCCGATGCTGGCCCATCTCTTCGCCCCCTGGCAGTCGCTCTACAGTGACTCCAAGAGCGTGGCCGCCGTGGTCAACGCGGTCCACCTCACCGGGCTCCTCTTCGGCGGCGGGCTCGCGGTCGCCGCGGACCGCACCACGCTCCGCGCCCTCAAGGGGGAGCGGGCCGACCGGGTCCGGGCACTGGCCGAGCTGGGCGCGGTCCACCGGCCCGTGCTGCTGGCGCTCGCGGTGCTCTTCGTGAGCGGCGTGGCGCTCGCGGCGGCGGACGTGGAGACTTTTGCCGCCTCTCCCATCTTCTGGCTCAAGCTCGGCGTCGTCGCCCTCCTGCTGCTGAACGGGGCGGTCCTGGCGCGCACCGAGCGGACGCTGCGGCGCATGGAGCCGGACGAGCCGGGGCGGGCCCGGCTCTGGCACCGGCTCCGGCTGGCCACTTACCTGAGCGTCGGCCTCTGGACGGGGACCGTGGTGATCGGGACCGTCCTGGTCAACGCGGCATGAGGACAACGATGACAAGTGACGACGAGCGGCCCCCGGCGGGGCCTTGGTGCGACGACTGCGGCTACCAGCTGGATCGGCGCCGGCTTCTCAAGGGCATCGGCTTCGCATCCCTGATGGCGCTGACCGGGCTGGGCGTGCCGAGCCAGGTGGCCATCGCGATGACGCCGATGCCGACCCGCGCTCGGCGCCTCCTGGCCGGCAAGCCAAGCTATCCCCTCCCGCCGGCCGACGGGGTCCAGATCGACCGCGACCAGGAGGTCATCCTGGTCCGCTGGCAGAGCGCGGTCTACGCCTTCAACCTCAGCTGCCCCCACCAGCACACGGCCCTCCGCTGGAACCAGGGCGACGGCCAGTTTCAGTGCCCCAAGCACCACTCGAAGTACCGGCCCGACGGGACCTTCGTGTCCGGCCGGGCGACCCGGGGAATGGATCGCTTCTCGGTGACCCGCAACGGCGACGAGATCGTGGTGGACCTCGACGCCATGCACAAGGAAGACAAAGACCCGGCGGGGTGGTCGGCCGCGGTGGTGCACCTGTGAGCCCCGACATGCGGTGCGCGGAGTGCGCCCTGGTGGACCGGCGCACCTTCCTGGCGCAGACGGCGCTCGCGGGCGTGGCCGCGTTCCTGGCGGGCTGCTCGGCCGGCAGCGGTCCGACCGGGCCTTCGTTCAACGGGCCGCTGGTCGTCTCTCCCGCGCAGTATCAATCGCTCGCCGCGGTGGGTGGCATCGCACGGGTGGATACGCCGGACGGCTATCCCATCGCGGTGGTGCACACGGGGGCCCAGCAGTACGCGGCCTTCTCTCTGGTGTGCCCCCACCAGGGCGCCACGGTCAATATCTCGGGGTCCGGTTTCCTCTGCCCCGGCCACGGGGCGCGGTTCTCCGGCGACGGGACCTGGACGGGGGGACAGCACACCTCCAACCTGCGCTCGCTCGCCACGACGTACGATGCCGCGACGGGAGAGCTCTCGATCGGGTAACTCGCGGGGGACCGTGGGTGCGACCGCTTCCTCTGCGCGCCGGTCCCCTCGATCCTCGCTACAGGTACGACAGCCACCAAGCCCGGCTCCGCCCCTTGAGCTCCGCATACCGCCGGCACAGCGGATACAGCGCCACCACCACCGCGATCCACACCAGGTAGATCACCGGCAGCCCGAACCCAAACCCCGCCGGCGTGTAGCCGTGGTACACCAGCATCGACGAGAGGGGATATCCCTGCGCCACGCCCGCCGCCACGGCGATCGCGTGCACCAGGTAGAGATGGGCCACGTAGAAGAGGAACGGCACCCGCCCGAAGGTGACCAGCGCCCGGGCCAGCGGCCCGCCCGCCCGGCGGAACGCGTAGAGCGCGACCAGCGCCGGGCCCAGCGTCATCAGCACGTAGTCCAGCGACGGCGGGTACTTGGTCGTGTTGAGGAACGACATCGCCACCACCGCCGCGCCGCCGTTCTCCAGCCGGGGCAGCAGGTCGCCGTAGCCGTTGAGCCCGCGCAGCACGACGAATCCCGCGGTCAGGGCCACTCCGACCCAGGCCACTCGCCGTGACATCGCCGGATCGCGGGAGAAGATCGCCGGCCCCGCCGCGTAACCCAGCGCCATCACGCCGATCCAGGGCAGCACGGGATAAACCAGGATCACCGGGACCACGCCGAGCTGGCCGCGCACGTGCAGCGCCATCCAGAGCGGGGCCCACGCGCCCAGCGACGCCGGGCTGATCCCGTCGAGCAGGTTGTGTCCCGCCACCAGCACCAGCCCTATCCCGGCGACGGCGGGGCGGGGCAGCCGGACCAGTCCCGCCAGCACGATCATCGAGGCGCCGATGGCCCAGATCACCTGGGCCCGCGCGCCGTCGTTCCACTCGAGGTTGAAGTGCCAGGCGAAGCTGATCACGGTGACTTCCAGCAGCACCAGCCAGAGTCCCCGGGTGAGCAGGAGCCGGGTCAGCTCGCCGGGGCTACGGCGCGTCCCCGCCATCCAACCGCTCGCGCCCGCAAGGAAGACGAACACCGGGGCGCAGAAGTGGGTGATCCAGCGGGTGCCGAACAGCGCCAGGTTGGTCTGCGCCATGTCGGTCGGATCGAAGGTGACGTTGGTGAGGAAGCCGCGCACGTGGTCGAGCACCATGATGACCATCACCAGCCCGCGGAGCAGGTCCACGTGATCGAGCCGGCGGCGGGTGGGTGCGGGATGCGAGAGCGGGACGGCGGATGTGCGGTGGGCCGGGAAGGCCCCGGAGTCGCTCTCGGGGCGAACGGCGGTGGTCATCCGGATGGGTCCTGGGGCTGGAGGGGCAGGGCCCGCCGCGCGCGGGCCCTGATTCTCACTGCGCAGGGCCGCACGGGAATCGGTCACGCCGGTGACCAGGCTCGTCGCCAGGCTCGCTGGCGAACCCCCTCCACGCCCGCCATCTTCCACCGATCCCGACCACTCCAGGCCCCATGGACCTCGCGGCCAGCCTGGCCGACCGCTATCGCGTCGACGGTGAGCTGGGCCGAGGCGGCATGGCCGTCGTGTATCGCGCCCACGACCTCCGGCACGACCGGGCGGTCGCGCTCAAGGTCTTGCGCCCCGAGCTCGCCGCCTCGCTCGGGGCCGACCGTTTCCTTCGCGAGATCCGCTTCGCCGCCCGGCTGCAGCACCCCCATATCCTCCCGCTGCTCGACTCCGGCGAGCTGCCGGCAGTCCCCGGCGTCTCCCCCCAGGTGCTCTGGTACGCCATGCCGCTGGTGGAAGGCGAGAGTCTCCGCGACCGGCTCCGACGAGGCGGACCGCAGCCGGTGGCAGACGTGCTCCGCTGGGGCGCCGAGCTGGCCGACGCGCTGGCATACGCCCACGGGCACGGGGTCATCCACCGCGACATCAAGCCCGAGAACGTGCTGCTGAGCGGGCAGCACGTCCTGCTCGCCGACTTCGGCGTCGCCCGCGCGCTCGAGACCAGCTCCGACGACCGCCTCACCGAGACCGGCCTCGCCCTCGGCACCCCGGCTTACATGAGCCCCGAGCAGGCGCTGGCCGACACGACGCTCGACGGCCGGGCCGACCTCTACAGCCTGGGCTGCGTGCTGTACGAGCTCCTCACCGGGGAGCCGCCCTACACCGGACCCACGGCGCAGAGCGTCGTCGCCAAGCGCCTGAGCGATCCGATCCCCTCGGCCCGCCGGCTCCGGGAGACGGTGCCGCCCGCCCTGGACGACATCCTCCAGCGACTCCTCGCCAAGTCCCCGGCCGACCGGTTCGGCGGCGCGGCGGAGCTGGGCGCGGCCCTCGCTGGGCTGCCGGCGACGACAGCCGGCGTAGCGGCAG
>DATCWW010000466.1:0-9565 GCA_036566145.1 Gemmatimonadales bacterium | reverse complement strand
CTGCCGCTCCCGTTCGGCCTGGTCGGCATGGCGGCGGATCAGGGGTCCCAGATCGCGGGCGGCGGCAAAGAGGTCGGCGGTATCGGGCGCGGACTGTGGCTGGACGGGGACAGTGGCCTGGAATCGACGTGGCGGTCATGTTGCCGCCTGTTGGGGTTGGCTAGACCGTTTCAGTACCCTCGCATCTGGGTGAGAACGACCGGACAGGCGGCAGGCCCCGACGGGAGCAACGGTGCTGACCTGGTCCACGACTGGCAAGATGCGGCAGGCGCCGGTGCACCTGCAGCGTCAGCCGGCTCCCACTATCCCCGCCAGCTTCACCGCTGCGTCGGGCCCGGCCGGACTGTCCTCCTCGTGCTTGAGAAAGGCGTACGCCTCCTGCCACGGCTGCCCGCGGATCCGGTCGGCCCACGCTGCCAGGTCCCCGTCGCCGTACCCGCTGCGCCGGAGGCGGAGGTATCCCCAGCTCGCCGTCGGCACCAGGGGCCAGCTCTCTTCGTCCTCGTCCACGGCCACCAGGGCCACGTCGTGGGCCCGGAGCGCGTCGTACACCTCGTCGTCGAACCAGGAGGCGTGGCGGAACTCGAGGGCGGCGCGCCAGGTGCGCGGCACCCGGGCCAGGAACTCGCGCAGCCTGGGGATGTCCTTCTTGAGCGAGGGCGGACACTGGAAGAGGGTGGGGCCGAGGCGGTCACCCAGCACGTTCACCGTGCGGAGGAAATAGTCGAGCGAGTCGTCGGCCGCGCTCAGGCGGTTGATGTGGGTGATCCGGCGGGAGGCCTTGAGCACGAAGCGGAACGCCGCCGGCACCTGCTCGGCCCACTCCAGCAGCACCTTCTCCTTGGGAATCCGGTAGAACGAGTTGTTGATCTCCACCGCGGGGAGCCGCGTGCCGTAGTACCGCAGCATGTCGTCGGCCGGGAGGTCCGCCGGGTAGAACGAGCCCTTCCATTCCTTGTACGACCAGCCGCTGGTGCCCACCAGGATGCGCATCGGGCCTCGTCGCTATTGGCTCAGTTGTTTGTACGCCTGAAGATGGCGGAGGGCCGCGGCGCGCTTGCCGGCCTGCTCGTAGAGCCGGGCCAGGTTGAAGTGGGCGTCGGCGAACTCCGCGTCGCCCTCCACCGCGCGCCGGTAGGCTTCGATCGCCTCGGACCGGCGGCCGAGCTCTTCGAGCGCCGTGCCCAGGTTGAAGGCGGCCGTGGGATGGTGCGGGTGGGCCGCCAGCGCGACCCGGTACTGGACCACGGCCTCGGCCGGATGTCCGTCGGCCTGGAGCCAGCGCCCCAGATTGATCCGCGCCGAGGCGTGCCGGGGATCGAGCGCCAGGGCGCGAACGTACGCCTCGCGCGCCTCCGACGGCGCCGCGCTCTCCAGGTCCAGACCCAGCGTGTACCACTGCTCGGCGCTGAGCGGCTCGTCCGAGCGGCGCGCCCGATGGATCAACCGCCGGGCCACCGGGGCCGCGCGCTCGGCCAGCTCCGCGACCTCGAAGTCGAGCACCATTTGCCCCGACTCCGGCTGCCAGGCGTCCGCCCCATCCCGCACCACGACCCGGTTGCCGTCGCCGGAGAGCCGGAGTCCGCTGAGCGATCGCCCGGCCGGCAGCTCGCGGGCCAGCGCGCGGAGCGCGCGCCGCACCCGGCGCGGACCGATCCGCGCCTGGCTCAGCGCCTTGGCGGCACGGAGGAGCACGAGATCCTGGAAAGAGAACCGGTAGCCGTTGCGGGGGCCGCGGGAGGGAGTCAGATACCCCACCCGGGCGTGCGACCTGACCTGCGCCTCGGACCAGCCGAGCAGACGGGCCACGTCACGGGTGGTGTAGAACTTCATGGGAGGTAGCTTAGCGCGCGGCCGCCCTCTTCTTCGGCTTGACCTTCGCGGGGTCGGGCTCCGCGATCCGCTGCGCGGGCTTCTTCTCGTCGGTGCTGGCGCCGCGCTTGGCCAGGCTCGCCTTCAGGGCGTCCATCAGGTCGATGATCTTGGTCTGCGGCGCCTCCGTGGCCTCGGCGGTGATCTCCTGGCCGTCCACCTTGCGCTGAATCGCCTCGAGCACGCGCTCGCGGACCGTGTCGTGGAAATTCTGGGGCCGGAACTCGTCCACCGACCCCTGCTCGATGAGCTGGCGCGCCAGCGCGAGCTCCGCGTCCTTCAGCGCGACCTCGGGGCGGGGCACGTCGTCAGCGCTCCGGATCTCGCCCTGATAGTGGAGCTGCTCCATCACCAGGATGTCGCCCATCGGCCGGACCAGGGAGAGATACTGCTTGCCGCGGGCGGAGTATTGCCCCAGCGCGGCCCGACCGGTATCGGCCAAGGCGGCCACGAGCAGCTTGTACGCCCGCTCGCCGCCCTTGCCGGGGCCGAGGTAGTAGAGCTTTTCCAGGTAGATCCGGTCCACCGCCGCGAGCGGCACGAACTCGGCGATGTCGATCGTGTTGGTGGCCTTCTCGTCGAGGGCCTTGACCTCGTCGGGCGTGAACAGGACGTACTGGTCCTTGGAGAACTCGTAGCCCTTGGAGATCTCGTCCTTCTCCACCACCATCCCTTCCTTGGCGCAGATATACTGCTGCTTCAGCCGCGAGCCACACTTGGTGTGGATCATATTGAAGCTGATCGCCGCGGAGGATTCGCTGGAGGAAAAGAGATTGACCGGGACTGAGACCAGCCCGAAGGAAATCGTTGCGGAACCGATAGTTCTGGCAGCCATGAGGAAGCTGGATATACACGCAGAAATCAGACCCCGCTAGAGGGGGTTCCAGGTTGCACGGCCTACCCTTCGGCGGCGATTGAAGTTATCTCCCGGCGTTCCGCTGCCCCGACGGAGACGGGCAGCAAGGCAGGTCCGGCGATTCACCACGACCACCGACACAACACCGCAGTTCCGACTCTCATGCCCGAGCCGCGCGCAGATCATTCCGACCACCTTCAGGCCTACCGGGCCAAGCGCTCGCTGGAGCGCACCCCGGAGCCCGCCGGGGTCGTCGCGCGCGAGACCGGAGCGGGACGACTCTTCGTGGTGCACCAGCACGCGGCGCGGCGGCTGCACTTCGATCTGCGGCTGGAGATGGAGGGCGTACTGCGCTCCTGGGCGGTGCCCAAGGGACCGTCGTACGACACGGCGGAGAAGCGGCTCGCGGTGCTCGTCGAGGATCATCCGATCGAGTACGGCGACTTCGAGGGGATGATCCCGGCCGGCAATTACGGCGCCGGCGCCGTCATCGTCTGGGACCGGGGCGAGTGGCTTCCGGTGGGCGACCCGCTCGCCGGACTCGCGGAGGGCAAGCTCCTCTTCGAGCTCAAGGGCTACAAGCTCCACGGCATGTGGACGCTGGTGAAGCTCAAGAAGAGCGAGAAGGACTGGCTCCTCATCAAGGAGCGGGACACCTGGGCCAGCAAGGAGGCCGGCGAGCTGCCGCCCGAGTCGGTGTTGAGCGGGCTCACCGTGGAGGAGCTCGGCGAGGGCGTGGACCGCGCGGAGCCGGTCCGGCGCGAGCTGCTCAAGCTCAAGGCGCCCCGTCGTGCGGTCGAGCCCCGGGCCTCGCTGCTCATGCTGGCGGAAACGGCCGACCGCCCCTTCTCCCGCAAGGACTGGCTCTTCGAGCCCAAGCTGGACGGCTACCGGGTCCTCGCCGTGCGCGCCGGCGGCGACGCGAAGCTCCTCACCCGGAACGGCAACGACTGCAGCGCCGCCTTCCCCGAGGTCCTCCGCGCGGTCGCGGCGCTGCCGTTCCCGCGCCTGCTGCTCGACGGGGAGGTAGTGGCGCTCGACGACGCGGGACGTCCCAACTTCCAGCGGCTGCAGGGACGAGCCAGGCTGCGCCGCGGGATCGACATCCGGCATGCGACGGTGCGGTGTCCGGTCACCTATTACGGCTTCGACCTGCTTGGCTTCGAGGACTTCGACCTCCGCGGCCTGCCGCTCACGTCCCGCAAGGCAATCCTGCGACGGGTTCTGCCGCCTGCCGGCGCCCTCCGCTACCTCGAGCACGTGGAGGACGACGGCGAGGTGCTCTACCAGGAGGCCGAGCGGCTGGGGCTCGAGGGGATCGTCGGCAAGAAGGCTGCCTCACCCTACAAGGCGGGACGCTCTCCCCACTGGCTCAAGGTTCGCGCCCGCCGGAGCGCCGACTTCGTCGTGGTCGGCTTCACCGCACCCAAGGGCTCCCGCGGCGGGTTCGGCGCGCTGCACCTGGCTGATTTCGTGAACGGCACGCTGACCTACGCCGGCCGCGCCGGCAGCGGCTTCAGCGACCGGCAGCTCGGCGACGTGCGTCGAGCGCTGGAGGCGAGCGCCCGGCCGGATCCGCCCTGCGTCGGACCGGTGCCGGACGAGAAGGGGACCGTGTGGGTCGAGCCCACGATGGTCGCCGAGGTCGAGTTCACCGAGCGGACCGACGAGGACCTGCTGCGCCAGCCGGTCTTTCTCCGGTTTCGCGACGACAAGCGTCCCGAGGAATGCATCAGGGAGGGCACCGCGACCCCCGCGGAGGCCGAGCCGCCTCCCGAGCGCGACCCCGCGGGGACGCTCCCCTTCGAGCTGACCAACGTCAAGAAGGTGTTCTGGCCCGAGGAGGGCTACACCAAGGGCGACCTGCTCGACTACTACCGCGCCATCGCGCCCTGGCTCCTGGCGTATCTGCGCGACCGGCCGCTGGTGATGACCCGCTATCCCGACGGCATCGGGGGAAAGTCCTTCTTCCAGAAGGACGCGCCGGGATTCACCCCGGACTGGATCCGGACCGAGCGCATGTGGAGCGAGGATACCCAGCGGGAGATCGATTACTTCGTGTGCGACGACGTGGCGTCGCTGCTCTATGTGATCAACCTGGGGAGCATCCCGATCCATCTCTGGGCCAGCCGGGTGCCGACGCTGGAGCGCCCCGACTGGTGCGTACTCGATCTCGATCCGAAGGGAGCGCCGTTCGAGCACGTGGTCGAGGTGGCGAAGGGGCTCAAGGCGCTATGCGAGCGGATCGACCTGCCCGTGATGATCAAGAGCACCGGCTCCTCCGGCCTGCACCTGATGATCCCGCTGGGGCGGCAGTGCACCCACGAGCAGTCCCGCTCGCTCGGAGAGCTGATGGCGCGCTGCATCGTCGACCGGCTGCCCGAGATCGCCACGATCGTGCGTCAGGTGAGCCAGCGCGAGGGCAAGGTGTACGTGGACTACCTGCAGAACGGCTCGGGCAAGCTGATCGTCTCGCCGTTCTGCGTCCGCGCGCTGCCCGGCGCACCGGTGTCGGTGCCCCTGACCTGGCGCGAGGTGACCAGGAAGCTGGACATCCGGCGGCACACCATTCGGACCGTGCCGGAGCGGATGCAGAAGCTCGGCGCCGACCCGCTGGCGCCGGTGCTCGAGCTGAGCCCCGACCTCGGCGCCGCGCTGGAGCGCCTCATGAAGGAGCTGGCCGAATGACCTCGACGGGCGAGCCGCTCGAGATCGAGGTCGGCGAGCGGGCCGGACGCGTGTCGGCCCTCCTGCTGCGCCCGCCCGAGCCGTGGGCTGGATACGTCCTGGCACACGGGGCCGGCGCGGGCATGACCCATCCGTTCATGGAGTCGGTGGCCCGCGCGCTCATGGCGAGGGGGATGGCCACACTGCGCTACCAGTTTCCCTACACCGAGGCCGGCGGGCGCCGGCCGGACCCGCCCGGTGTCCTGCTGGCCACGGTACGGGCCGCGGTGGCGCGAGCCAGGGAGCTCCTGCCCTCACTCAAGCTGTTCGCGGGCGGCAAGTCGCTGGGTGGACGGATGACGTCCCATGCCGCGGCGGCGCGGCAGCTCGACGAGGTGGCGGGCCTCATCTTTCTGGGCTTCCCGCTCCATCCGCCCAAGCGTCCGGCGATCGAGCGTGCCGAGCATCTCGCGCGGGTCGGCCAACCGATGCTGTTCCTCCAGGGCACCCGCGACGACCTGGCGGATCTGACGCTGGTGCGCGAGGTCTGCGGCGGCCTGGGCGACCGCGTCACCCTCCACGTGGTGGAGGGCGCCGATCACAGCTTCGGGGTGCTCAAGCGCTCGGGGCGAACCGGGTCGGAGGTGCTGGACGAGCTGGCGGCCACGATCGCCGGCTGGTGCCGGACGATCTAGTCCCAGAGCGGCCGGGCGACCAGGATCCCGGTGGCGCGGCGGATCGCGCCGACGTACTCAGGCAGGGTCGAGCGGGTGACTTCGACCACGCCCCCCGAGAGCGGCGCGTGCAGGACCCGGAGCACGCCGTCGTCGGTCCGGCAGGCGAAGGCCGCGTGGGTCACGTCGAGGCCGGGGATCGCGGTGGCGAAGGCGAGCACGTCGCCGGTCTCGATCCGGCCCGCCACGCTCGCGATCCGGTCGGTGGGAATCACCCGTCGTGGCCGGCCGTCGAGCCCCCGCTCGATGGCCGCAATCTCCGCGGCCACCGTGTCATCGGCGAGCGCCGGATAGCTGGCCCGGTGCTCGGTCATGAACCGCAGCGGCCGGGCGTCCTCGCTCCCGCCGAGCTCGCCGCCCAGGTCGCGCACCAACCCCCGCGAAGCCCCATCCGAGATCCACTCCGAGAAGTAGTGCAGGCGGGTGGCATAGGCTCCCCGCTCGCCACCCCGGTAGCGCATCCGTTCGATCTCGTGACCGAAACGCTCCCAGGTCGGTGACCGAGCTCCGGGCGAGGTGCGCGCCACCGCGAGGCACGATTCCACCAGAGTCACGCAATCGAAATGGCTGAGGGCGAGAGTCAGCGGCTCCCGCGTCCGGGGGCTGCCGCCGTCGCGCAGGTAGACGTCCAGAGTGCCGGGTTGGTACGGCGTGCCGGCGGCGAGGCGGCCCACCCGGGCGGCGGCCGTGCCCAATGGAGCGCTGGGACCCGCGAGGTGCTCCGCCCGGAGGGCGGACACCCAGTGCTCCAGCCGGCGGCGCCCCGGGTCCCGGGTGAGGGCACGGCCGGTGCCGGGCAGCAGGGCACCCGCCAGCGATGAGGCGGCGGCGGCGAGCCAGTCCCGTCGAGAAAGGGGGAGCACGAACCGGGAATCTAAGTGAGCGGTCCTGATCGGTCTCGCTTGGCCGGCCGGGCCAATCCGGCCCGGCCTTCGGTGTCCCCGCCTAGTCGGCGTCCACCGCCGGCGTATCGACCAGGTGCTCCGCCAGAAACCAGACCTGCATCTCGTTGGTGCGGACGACGTTGCTCACGAGGAGGTCGTTGGTCCCATCGTCGCCCGCCTCATCGGCCTCCTTGGCCGCCGCGCGGGCCTGGGTCAGGATCAGCTCGTGCGCCTCGAGCAGCCGGGAGATCTGCACGGGGACCTCTTCGCGCCCGCGTGGCGGCCGCGGCACCCTGGTTTCCTCCGCGACGTCGGCGGCCATGGCCACACTGATCCCGCCCAGGACCTGGATCCGTTCGGCGATCACGTCCACCAGCTCGGACTGCTCGCCGTAGTGCTTGTCGAAGAGCAAGTGGAGCTGATAGAACGTGTGCCCGGTGACCTGCCAGTGGTGCTTCTTGTACATGTCCCGTAAGGTCATAGTGTCAGCGAGGGTCTGGTTCAGCGCCTCCGCGCTGCTCTCGCAGACCGACTCGTCGAGGCCGATCGGGAGTCGCGCGATGCTGCCGAACTCCTGAATCTCCTTCCCTCGCTGGCCGATCTTGGGTTTGGCGCTGGGCCGGCTGGCCGTCCGCGCACCGCCGTTTCGCTGTACCATAGGAGTGCCTCGCAATGTGGGTCGCGGAAATGTACATCGTAGCACCGGGGACGCACGGCTCCCGTGACCGGGGTCACCGGGCCCTGGGCGGGCCGGGCCGTCTTCGGGCTCAAATCACAGCGACCACCCGGGGCTGCAGGCACCTTGAGACGATGTCGCGATCTCGTTGTGCCGTCACGTGGCTCGCCTCTCGCTCCCTCGGCCTCGCCGGGGTCCTCCTGCTCGGCCAGGGGTGCCAGGGGGACGACATGGTCGCGCCGCGGACCGGGGAGATCGCCGTCACCGTCACGACCGACGGGCCGGAGCCCGACCCCGACGGCTACACCCTGAGCCTGGACGGCCGGCAGGGCGTCGCAATCAGTCGTGCCGCCACCCGGACACTCACGGTCGACGCCGGGCGCCACGACCTGGAGCTCGCGGGTCTGGCCGGCAATTGCCGGGTCGGGGGCGACGGGTCCAGCCGGACGGTGAACGTCGAGGCCGAGGGCACGGTGGCGGTGCTCTTCGCGGTCGAGTGCAGCGCGACCGCCGGCGGCATCCGGGTGATCGTCACCACCACCGGCAACGTGACCGACCCGGACGGCTACACCGTGGTGCTCGACGAAGAGGCCCCCCGGCCCGTGGCCGCCGACGACACCCTCGAGCTCACGGCGCTCACGGTCGGCGACCATCAGGTGCGGCTGCTGGAGGTCGCCGACGTCTGCGCGGTCACCGGGAGCGACGTCCAGACCGTCACGGTCGCCGCCGGCACCGTGGTGGACGTGGAGTTCGCGGTGTTCTGCCAGTCCGGCGTGGAGCAGTGGACGCCGATGGCGAGCGGCAGCGAGGCCGACCTCGCCGACGTCTGGGGCACCTCGGCCACCGACGTGTTCACGGTTGGTGAGATCGACACCGACGACGAGAACGGCTTCCAGATCGCATCGGTGATCCTGCATAACGACGGCACCGGCTGGAGCCTCCAGCGGCGGATCCGCGACGTGAGCCTGCGCGGCGCCTGGTCCGACGCGCCCGATGACGCCTGGGCGGTCGGCTTCGACTTCTTCGACGACGACGCCCGGGTGCTGCACTACGACGGCACCGAGTGGGCCAGCCAGGACGGCTTCGAAGCCGGTCCGGACGAGTCGATCGGGCTCTTCTCGGTATGGGGGAACTCGAGCGACGACGTCTTCGCGGTGGGCTCGACCTTCGACGGCAACTTCGGCACCTCGCTGATCTTCCACTTCGACGGCGCGAGCTGGCAGCGCGTGACGGTCCCCGGCGAGGTGCTTCCCAGTCTTGCCGACGTGTGGGGCAGCTCCCCGACCGACGTCTTCGCCGTCGGGCTCGACCAGCGCGCGGACCCCAGCGAGGGCACGGTGCTGCACTACGACGGCGCCACCTGGACGCCGGTCTACCACGAGCCCGGGCTCAACCTGACGACGGTGTGGGGCAGCTCCGGCTCGGACGTGTTCGCGGCCGGGTTCACCGTCACCGAGGACGACGGCAACTTCATCGTGGCCGGCGCCATCCGGCATTTCGACGGCACCGGCTGGGCGCCGGTCACGATCCCCGAGGCCGGCGTGCTCAACGAGCTCTGGGGAAGCTCGTCCACCGATGTGTTCGCGGTCGGGGATGAGGGAGTGATCCTGCACTACGACGGCACCAGCTGGACGGCGACCAACCCCACCGATCAGACCCTGCTCGGCATCTGGGGTCCCGACGCCGGCGAAGCGTTCGCCACCGGCAACGCCGGCACCATCCTGCACGGCACACCCTGAGGCTCAGGCGGGGTCGGGACCTCCGAGCAGGCGTTCCGCCAGGTCGTCACAGTCCACCGGCCAGAGGCACTGGGGGCGGGGACGCGGCGTGCCGGGCAACGCCCGCGCGGTGAGCACCGCGCGACGCCACCCGGCCG
>DATCWW010000464.1:0-9745 GCA_036566145.1 Gemmatimonadales bacterium | reverse complement strand
CGGCTGGACCAGGCTGGCCGGCCCGATGGCCGACGCAATGCGCGCTCTCGAGCCATTGACCGGGCGGGTATGCTTGATACCAATTCCGCTGGGCGCTCGGCGTCTCGCGGAGCGGGGTTACAACCAGAGCGAGCGCCTGGCGGCGGCCCTCGCCCAGCGGGTCGACGGCGTCGTCCGAGCGGACCTGCTCCGCCGGACGCGTGACACGCGGACCCAGACGGCGCTCACCCCCGAGGCGCGCGAGGCCAACGTAGCGGGCGCATTCGAGGCCATCGGCCGCCCGCCGGCCTGCGTGGTGCTGGTGGACGACGTCTTCACCACCGGAGCCACGCTCTCCGCGGCGGCGACCGCCCTCCGCGCGGCCGGCGCGGAGCGGGTAGAGGCGGTGACGTTCGCACGGGCGGCCGAGCTGGTCTGACGGAGTTCTAACCGGGAGAGGACATGGCAATTCGTGTCGGCATCAATGGTTTCGGGCGGATCGGGCGCAACGTGGTGCGGGCAGCCAAGGCGATGAAGGTCACCGATCTCGATTTCGTTGCGGTGAACGACATCACCGACACCAAGACTCTCGGGCACCTGCTCACCTACGACTCGGTCCACCGCAGGTTCCCCGGCACGATCACGACCAACGCCGACGGCCTGGTGGTGGACGGCGACGCCATGCGGGTGCTGGCCGAGAAGGATCCGGCCAGGCTCCCCTGGAAGGACCTCGGCGTGGACGTCGTACTCGAGTCCACCGGCCGGTTCACCGACCGCGACCAGGCCGCGCTCCACCTCACGGCCGGGGCGAAGAAGGTGATCATCTCCGCCCCGGCCAAGAAGGAGGACATCACCGTGGTCTACGGCGTCAACCACGACAAGTACGACGCCGCCAGGCACCACGTGGTCTCCAACGCGAGCTGCACCACCAACTGCCTGGTGCCGGTCGTCAAGGTGATCCTCGACCGGTTCGGCTTCAGCAGCGGCTTCATGACCACGGTGCACTCCTACACCAACGACCAGCAGATCCTCGACCTGCCCCACAAGGACCTCCGCCGCGCCCGGGCGGCCGCGCTGTCCATCATTCCGACCACCACCGGCGCCGCCAAGGCCACCTCGCTGGTGCTGCCCGAGGTCAAGGGCAGGATCGACGGCGTGTCCCTTCGGGTGCCGACGCCGGACGTCTCGGTGGTAGCGCTGACCTGCGTGGTGGAGAAGGCCACCACGGCGCAGGAAGTGAACGACGCCTTCCGCCAGGCCGCGGCGAAGGGCCCGCTCAAGGGCATCCTGACCGTGAGCGACGAGCCGCTGGTCTCGGCGGACTACATCGGCTCGCTCGAATCGAGCACGGTGGACTCGCTCTCCACCAACGTGGTCAACGGGACGCTGGTGAACGTGACGTCCTGGTACGACAACGAGATGGGTTACTCGGCCCGGTGCGTGGACCTGCTGCGCTACGTGGGGGCGCGGCTGTGAAGCGTTCGCTGGAGACGCTCGACCCGGCGGGGATGGAAGGCCGACGGGCCCTCGTGCGGGTGGACTTCAACTGCCCGATCAAGGACGGCGCGGTCACCGACAATACCCGCATCCGCGCCGCCCTGCCGACCATCAAGTTCCTGCGCGACCGGGGTGCACGCGTCGTCCTCCTCAGCCACCTGGGCCGGCCGAAGGGCGGTCCCGATCCCAAGTACTCGATGCAGCCCGTCGTCCGGGAGCTGGAACGCCTGCTCGGCGCGCCGGTGACGTTTCTGGCCGATCCGACCTCGGAGGAGGCGGTCACCGCCACCCGTCGGCTGCCGCGGGGCGGCGTCGCCGTGGGCGAGAATACCCGCTTCTACCCCGGCGAGGAGAAGAACGACCCCGAGGTGGCCCGGCGGTTCGCGGCGCTGGGCGACTTCTACGTCAACGACGCGTTCGGATCCGCCCACCGGGCGCATGCCAGCACCGAAGCCGTGGCCCACCTGCTCAAGCCGGCGGTCGCCGGCTTCCTCATGCAGCAGGAGCTCCGCTACCTGGGTGAGGCGCTGCACCACCCCAAGCGCCCGTTCGTCGCCGTGCTGGGCGGGGCCAAGATCAGCGGCAAGATCGATCTCATCGAGGCCCTCCTGCCCAAAGTGGACGCCGTGCTCCTGGGGGGCGCGATGGCGTGCACCTTCTTCAAGGCGCTGGGACTCGAAACCGGCACCTCGCTCGTGGAGGCCGACCGGGTAGACCTGGCGCGCGAGCTGATGAAGCGCGCCGGCGACAAGGTGGTGCTCCCCGGCGGCGCGGTTATCGCGCAGAAGCTGGAGCCGGGGGTCGAGACCCGCGCCGTCCCCCGCGATCGTATCCCCGCCGGCTGGGCGGTCTACGACATCGACCCCGCCACCGAGACCGAGTTCGCCCGGCGAATCACCGCGGCGGGTACCGTCATCTGGAACGGACCGATGGGCGTGTTCGAGACGCCGCCGTTCGACCACGGGACCCTCGCCGTCGCCCAGGCGCTGGCCGAGGCCACCGGGCGCGGGGCCGTGACGGTGGTGGGCGGTGGCGACTCCGCCGCCGCCGTGGCGCAGGCCGGGCTCGAGTCCCGCATGACCCACGTGTCCACCGGCGGCGGCGCCTCGCTCGAATTTCTCGAGGGGAAGGCGCTCCCCGGCGTGGCCGCGCTCGACGAGGCCTGAGCCCGCATGGCCCGCCGCCTGATCTACGCCGCCAACTGGAAGATGCATCTGGGTCCGGCCGCCGCCCGCGAGTTCATGCGGCGGTTCCTGCAGCTCACCGGCCCGGCCCCCGAACGGAGTCTCTGGTTCTTTCCTCCCGCCGTATCCATCGCCGCGGTCACCGAAGCCGCCGCCGGCCGCCGTGACGTCGTGGTCGGCGCCCAGAACGTGCACTGGGAGGCCAAGGGCGCGTTCACCGGCGAGCTCTCGGTTCCACTGGTGCAGGAGGCGGGGGCGCGGGCGGTCCTCATCGGCCACTCGGAGCGGCGCCACCTCTTCGGCGAGACCGACGACCAGATCGGCCGCAAGGTGACGGCCGCGCTCAAGGGCGGCGTCGCTCCGCTGATCTGCGTGGGCGAGACCCTGGCCGAGCGCGAGGGAGGCCGCACCGAGCAGGTCATCCAGCGGCAGGTGCATGCCGTCCTGGAGCGGGTCCCGCTTCCCGAATGGGACCGGATCAGGCTGGCCTACGAGCCGGTCTGGGCCATCGGAACCGGCCGGACGGCCTCGCCCGACGACGCGGCCCAGGTGCATGAGCTGATCCGGTTCGAGCTGGGTTCCCGCGGCGTGACCAGTCGAGTCCCCATCCTGTACGGCGGCAGCGTCAACGCGGGCAACGTCCTCGCGCTTCTCGCCCGCGAAGAGCTGGACGGCGTGCTCGTCGGCGGCGCGAGCCTCGACGCCGACGGCTGGGCGGAGCTGGTCGGGCTCGGAAGCTGAACGCCACGCTGGCCGCCCGCCTGCGGAACCGGTAGCTTCCACCATCCCCTCTCAGGAGATCCCGATCGAGCTCGAGGGCCGCCTCCAGGCCGCCATCGCTCCGACGTACCGCATTCTCCGCGAGCTCGGCGGGGGCGGGATGAGTCGCGTCTTCCTCGCCGAGGAAGCCCGCCTCTCCCGCCAGGTGGTGGTGAAGGTCCTGCCCCCTGAAATGAGCGCCGGGGTCAACGCCGAGCGATTCGAGCGCGAAATCCAGCTCGCGGCCCGCCTCCAGCATCCTCACATCGTTCCCCTGCTCACCACCGGCGCCTCCGGGGACCTGCTGTACTACGTCATGCCGTTCATCGCCGGCGAGTCGCTCCGGGTGAAGCTGTCGCGCGAGGGCGAGCTGCCGATTCCCGAGGCGGTCCGCATCCTTCGCGAGGTCGTGGACGCGCTGGCCTACGCCCACCGCAATGGCGTCGTCCACCGGGACATCAAGCCCGACAACGTGCTGCTGTCCGAAGGCCACGCGGTGGTGACCGACTTCGGCGTGGCGAAGGCGGTGAGCGCCTCGAGCGGTTCCTCCTCGCTCACCTCGCTCGGCGTCGCGCTGGGCACGCCGGCCTACATGGCGCCCGAGCAGGCGGCGGCAGATCCCCACGTGGATCATCGGGCCGACATCTACGCCGTGGGCGCATTGGCGTACGAGATGCTCTGCGGGCGCCCACCGTTCACCGCCACGAGCCCGCAGGCGATGCTCGCGGCGCACATCACCCAGGTCCCCGAGCCGGTCCTGCAGCACCGCCGCACGGTGTCGCCGGCGCTCAACGCCGCCATCATGCGCTGCCTGGAAAAGCGCCCCGCCGACCGCTGGCAAAGCGCCGCGGAGCTGGTCGCGCAGTTCGACGCCGTGCTCACCCCGAGCGGCGGGCTCACACCGACGGCGCCCATGCCGGCGATCGGGTCGGAGACAACGACGGCCGTCCACCTGGGGCACCCCGGCCGGGTGACCGCGCTGTTCGCGGCCGGCTCCGCCCTGGTCCTGGCGCTGGTATGGCTGGCCGTGCAGCGATTGGGCCTTCCCTACTGGGTGCTGTGGGGGGCCGCCGGGCTGCTGCTGATCGGCTGGCCGGTGATGCTGATCGCCGGCGCACACGAGCGGAGACGTGCGCTCGCGAAGACCGCCGGGCTTCCGTCGGCTACACCGAGCGGTGGTCTGGCCCCATGGCAAAGCTGGCGCCGAGCCTTGATGGGCGGTGGCCTGGCGTTCGGAGCACTGGCGGCGATCGCCGCGCTCTACACCGCGATGCGGCTCCTCGGAATCGGGCCGGTGGGAACCCTGGTCGCATCCGGGGTGCTGAAAGACCGGGACAAGCTGCTCCTGGCCGACTTCGAGAACCGCTCTCCCGATTCCACCCTCGGCGCCTCGCTCACCGAAGCCTTCCGGGTGGATCTGTCGCAGTCACCCACCCTCCGGCTGACCGATCCCCAGGAAGTGAACGACGCGCTGCGGCGAATGCAGCGGCCCAGCGGCGTCACCCTGACCCCGGCCCTCGCCCGCGAGATCGCGGAACGGGCGGGCGTGAAGGCGGTGGTGACCGGGCAGATCGACCCGGTGGGGCAGGGATACGTCCTCTCGGCGAGCCTGATCGGGGCGTCCGACGGTCGGGTCCTGTCCGCGGTCCGGGAATCCGCCGACGGCCCCGGCGCGCTGCTGCCGGCGATCGATCGCCTCTCCAAGAAGCTGCGGGAGCGGATCGGCGAGTCGCTCACCACCATCCGCGCCAACCCGACGCTGGAACAGGTGACGACCGGCTCACTGGATGCCCTGCGCAAGTACTCCGAGGCACTGCGTCTCGAGGAGGACGACAAGGCCGATCAGGCCATCCCGCTGCTGGAGGATGCCGTGGCGCTGGACAGCGGGTTCGCCATGGCCTGGCGGAAGCTGGCGGTCCTGTTGGGCAATTCGAACACCTCGGCCAGCCGCCAGGTGGCGGCGGCGACCAGCGCGTTCCGATTCCGGGATCGACTCCCCGTGTTGGAGCGGGACCTGACCGCCGGGTATTACTACACGTTCGTGGATCACGATCAGGCCAAGGCGATGGCGGCTTATCGCTCCGTGCTCGCCTCGAACCCCGAGAACCTGCCGGCGCTGAACAACCTCGCGGTCCTGCTCAGCGAGGATCGACACTACGCCGAGGCCGAGAGCCTGTTGACCCGCGCGATGGCACTGGGCCGCAGCGCCTCGTTCTACATGAATGCCGTGCGGGTCGAGGTCACCCGGGGAGAGCTGCCGGCGGCCCAGGCCACGATGGAGCGGTTCGCCCAGGTTCTGCCGGGCTCCGCCTCACTGCTGACCATGCAGGCCTGGCTCACCAGCGTGAACCGCGACCTTGCCGGGTCACTACGGGCCTGGCAGCAGCTTCGTGAGGGTTACGGCGAGTCACCGGTCTGGCGCCGCATCGCCACCATGGCCCTCGCGGACGAGCTTCAGAAGCAGGGTCGGATGGCGGAGGCCGGCAAGCTCCTGCGGCAGGCCATGACGGACGCGGAATCGGCCAAGGAGCCGGCGGATTATCTCGAGACGGCTGCCAGGCTGACCCTGATGAACGCCAGCTTTCCGACCAAAGGCGACCCCGCCGCGTCACTCACCGAGGCCCTGGCGCGGCACCCTCTCGCGAGCGTTGACCCGCTCGATCGCCCCTACTCCTGGATCGTGTTTGCGTATGCCCGCGCCGGTCGCCCTGAGGAGGCGCGCCGCCTGCTTCGAGAGTACGAGACAGTCGTCCCCGCGGGTCTCCGGGCCGCCGACCCGGTCCGCTGGTGGGCCGTCGGAGCCGTCGCCGAGACCGAGCACCGGGATGCCGACGCCCTGGCGGCCTGGCATGCCGGGTACGAACAGACCGGCGTATGCGGAGTCTGCGGCCTGTTCGAGATCGCCGGCACCATGGAGGGGATGGGGCAGCCGGACTCCGCCCGGATGGCCTACGAGCGGCTGGTGACCCATCCGTCCGTCCAATCCGCAGTTCAGTATGAGAGCTTCGCGCTGGCGCCGAGCTACAAGCGCCTGGGCGAGCTGTACGAAGCCAAGGGCGACCGGAAGAAGGCCGCCGATTACTACGGCAGGTTCGTGGATCTCTATCAGCACGCCGACCCCGAGCTTCAGCCCGCGGTCCGCGAGGCCCGGGAGCGGCTTGGCCGGCTTGCCCAGGAGCCCGGAACGTGAGCACGACGAGTGTGACCATGACCCATCCCAGCGAGACTGCCGCGCCGGCCGAGCGCAAGCCGCGCGACGACGAGATCGACGTGTACGGCCTGACCCATCCTGGTAAGCTCCGGACGGAGAACCAGGATCACTTCCTCATCTGCTCGCTGCACAAGTCCATCGCCATTCACGGGAGCAGCCTGCCCGACTTTTCGCCGCTTCCGGCCGGCAGCGACCGGGTCGCGTTTCTCGCCATGGTGGCCGACGGGGTCGGCGGGAGCGCGCGGGGCGAGGAGGCGAGCCGACTCGCGGTGGAGATGACGACCCAGTACGTCACCGGGTGTATGCGGTGCTACTACGCAGCCGATCCGGCCGACGCCGATTTCATGGACGCGCTTCAGCAGGCCGCGATCGGCGCGCACGACGAATTCCTCCGTCAGGCCGAGGAGGATCCCGATCGGCGGGGCATGGCGACCACGCTGACGCTCTGGCTCGGCGCCTGGCCACGGGCCTATCTCCTGCAGGTGGGCGACAGCCGGTACTACCTGTTCCGCGAGGGCGAGCTGACCCAGCTCTCCCGGGACCAGACGATGGCGCAGGAGCTGGTGGACCTCGGCGTGATGAGCCGGGCCGACGCGGCCCGCAGCCGGTACGCAACCACGCTCTCCAGCGCCATCGGCGGACGCCAGACCGCGCCGGTGGTGACCCGGCTGACCAACGCGTGGGGTCTGGTGCACCTGCTCTGCAGCGACGGGCTCACCCGACACGTGTCCGACGACCGGATCCGCGAGCGCATCGCCGGCATGGCCTCGGCGCGTCAGCTCTGCGAGGCGCTGCTGCAGGACGCGCTCGACGGCGGGGGCACCGACAACATCACCATCATCGCCGGCCGCTGCGTCCCCAAGGATCCGGCATGACCCTGCTGTCCGACCCGGAGCTCCTGGCCCGTCTGGTCGCGGTCGACAGCACCAGCCATCTCAGCAACCTTCCCCTCGCCCGGGCGCTGGCGGACTATGTCGCCCGGCCCGGGGTGCGGATCGAGCTGCTCCCGTCGCCCGATGGGGGGAAGGCCAACCTGCTGGTGCGCGCCGGTCCGGAGGAGGTCGACGGCGGGCTCACCCTCTGCGGCCACATGGACACGGTGCCTGCCGAGGAGCCCGGGTGGCGGAGCGATCCCTTCACCCTCACCCGCGAGGGTGACCGGTGGGTCGCCCGAGGCGCGGCGGACATGAAGGCCTTCCTCGCGCTCTCGGCCAACCGCCTGGCCGCGCTCGACCCGGCGCGCCTGCGCCGCCCGCTCGCGCTGCTGTTCACCTACGACGAGGAGGTCGGCACCATCGGCGCGCGCCGATTCGCCGAGACCTCCGAGCGTCCCTCGATCCCGCGGGACGTGATCATCGGCGAGCCCACCCAGCTCGGAGCCGTTCGGCTGCACAAGGGAATGCTTCGTCTCCAGCTCACCTTCCATGGGGTCGCCGCCCACAGCGCCTATCCGCACATTGGCCGGAATGCCATCGAGCCGGCCGGCCGGGCCATCGTCGCGCTGAGCGATCTCCGCGCGGAGCTCGAGGTCGAGCGGCCGCCCCACGGCGAGCACTTCCCCAAGGTGCCGTTCGTGGCGCTCAACGTCGGGACAGTCGCGGGTGGGCGCGCGGCCAACATCGTTCCCGACCGGTGCGTGGTGCAGCTCGGGATCCGCCTGCTGCCCGGGACCAGCGCGGAGGAGGTCACCGAGAGGGTTCATCGAACGGTGCGCCGGGCGCTCCCGGACGAGGCGTTCGACCTCGACCACATCAGCCTGAGCCCCGCGCTCATGCTCGCCGAGGACGCCGACCTGCATCGCGAGCTTTGCGAGGAGCTTGGCCAGCAGGGAAGCCGGAGTGTGAATTTCGCGACGGACGGGGGATGGCTGCAGAAGGCCGGCTTCCGCTGCGTGCTCTTCGGCCCGGGCAACATCGAGGATGCCCACCGGGCCAACGAGTATGTGCCTGCGGCCGACCTGATTCATGCCGGTGAGGTCCTGGAGCGCCTGATCGCGCGCCGGTGCCTGGCCGCATGACCGAGGAGGTGCTCGAGGCGGACCTGACCTGGGTCGGGGCCGCCTTGCAGCCGGGGGTGCGAGTGGCCATCGGTCCGGCCGGACGGATCTCCTCGGTGGGCCCAGGCGGGGCGCCCACGACGCGCCGCCTCCGCGACACCGCGCTCCTGCCGGGATTCGTCAACGCGCACTCCCACGCCTTCCAGCGGGCACTCCGCGGGTCGGGGGAATTGTTCCCGGCGGGCACCGGCAGCTTCTGGACCTGGCGCGAGGCGATGTACGCCCTGGTGGAGCGGGTCGACCGCGACTCGCTGGCCCGTATCTGCCGCCAGGCCTTTGCCGAGATGCGCGACGCGGGGACCACCGCGGTCGGGGAGTTCCATTACCTCCATCACGACCGCCCCGACGACTTCGCCTTCGATGCGGTAGTGCTGGCCGCGGCCGCGGAAGTGGGGATCCGCGTCGTCCTGCTGCAGACCTACTATGCCACCGGCGGCATCGGGCGCCCCCTCGCCGGAGGTCAGCGCCGGTTCAGCACCCAGTCGGTGGACGACTTCCTCGCCCGCACCGAGGCACTCGCCGCCGGCCTCCGCGCGGGGACCCAGTCGGTGGGTCTGGTGGCGCACAGCGTCCGCGCGGTGCGGCCGGAGGACATCGCCCGGCTGCACGAGGCGTCGCGCGAGCGGGGGATGCCGTTTCACATCCATGTGGAGGAGCAGCAGGGAGAGATCGACGAATGCCTCGCGGCCTACGGCAAGCGTCCGATGGCCGTCCTCTGCGATGCGGTCTCCGACGCGGGTAACATCACCGCGATTCACTGCACCCACACGCTGCCTGCCGACCTCGCCCGGTATGTCGCCGCCGGAGGGCGGATCTGCTGCTGTCCCCTGACCGAGGGCAACCTGGGCGACGGTATCCCCGATCTCCGCGCGGTGCCGGAAACCTGGCGCCGCCTTTGTCTCGGCTCCGATTCCAACCTGCGAATTGCGCCGATCGAGGACATGCGCTGGCTGGAATACGGCCAGCGGCTCCGGGGCGAGCTCCGCGGCGCCTTGCCCGATGCGGCCGGCGCGGTCGCGCCTACGCTCCTCGCGGCCGCCACCGAGGGCGGAGCGGCGG
>DATCWW010000463.1:0-3044 GCA_036566145.1 Gemmatimonadales bacterium | reverse complement strand
GTTGCGACTCCGGCGGCTCCCGGAAGCGGAGCCGGCGGCCGACCGGGCGCTCGCGCTCGCGCCGGCGAACCTCGACGCGATCGAAGCCAAGGCCATGGTGCACCTGGCGGCCGGTGACCTGGACGGCGCCCGCGCCGCCCTCCGCGCCAGTCAGGGGGTGGTCGATCCGACCACGCGGGCCGTCTTCCTCGCCAACTACTGGGATCTCTACTGGGTGCTCGACGACGCGGAGCAGGAGCTGTTGCTGCGGCAGTCGCCGGGCGCGTTCGACGGCGACGAGGGAACCTGGGGCATCGTCCTGGCCCAGACCGCCTGGCTTCGGGGAGACCGGGCCCGCGCCCGTGCCCTGGCCGACACCGCCCGCGCCGGACTCGTCCGGACCCTCGAGGGCACGCCGAACGATCCGCAGCGCACCGTGTTCCTGGCGCTCGCGCTCGCGTATGCGGGCCGGAAGTCGGAAGCCCTGGAGACCGCCGAGCGGGCCGAGAAGCTGGTGGACGGGATGCGCGACGACTACGTCGAGCCCTACCTCCGGCACGTCCTGGCGCGGCTCTACCTCCACACCGGCGAGCGCGACAAGGCGGTGAACCTGCTGGAGAAGCTGCTCGCCCGGCCCTACTTCCTCACCCCCGCGTGGCTCCGGATCGATCCCTCGTTCGCGCCGCTCAAGGGTTATCCCCCCTTCGAGCGGCTGGGGGCGTCGGGAAGCACCTGACGCCGCCAGACGCGTCAGGATCGCGGCCTTCATGTCGTCTTCATCTTCCCGTCATCCCTCTCCCATAGCTTGAGCCCAGGAGGTCCATCCCGTCTCGACCGCCCAGCCGATCGGGACCGTACCTTTGCGAACGGTCAGCGTCATGACGACATCAGCCACAGCGCCCGCCCAGGAAGCCGCACATCCCAAGGCAGCGGTCGCCATTCCGGCGGCCCTCGAGGCCGAACACGCCACGATCCACCAGCGCCTGGTGCGCGCGACCGCCGCGCCCGGCCGCAGGGGCGAGGCCGCGCGCGAGCTCGCCCGGGTCCTTCATCCCCATTTCGTCCGTGAGGAGCAGATCGCGCTGCCGCCGCTCGGCCTGCTGGCGCCCCTCGCTCGAGGCGAGTTCACGACGGACATGCTCCCGGTGCTGGCGATGACGGACGCCCTTCGCGACGAGCTGCCGCGGATGCTGGAGGAGCACGAGGGCATCCGCGCGGCCACCGCCCGCCTGGCCGAGGCTGCCCGGCTGGAGTCCGATGCCGACGTCGAGGACCTCGCCCTGACCCTGGCCGCGCACGCCCGATCCGAGGAGGAGCTCTTTTATCCCGCCGCGGTCCTGGTGGGCGAGATCGTCAGGGCGCGCGCCGCGGCCCACACCCGCTAGGGCCCGCCGGGCGGACGGCGGGGCCGATCCATGCTCTATCTCTGGCTCAAGGCGTTCCACCTCGTCGCCGTGGTGAGCTGGTTCGCCGGCCTGTTCTACCACGGCCGGCTCCTGGTGTATCACGCCGAGGCGCTGGCGTCGCCCGAGCCGTACCGTGACGTCCTGGCCGCGCAGTACCGGCTCATGGAGTCGCGGCTGCTCCGCATCATCATGAATCCCGCCATGGGACTCACCCTGCTTACCGGGGGCGCCATGCTCCTCACCGGCACGGGCGCGAGCTATCTCGCCCAGCCGTGGCTGCTCGCCAAGCTGCTGCTGGTGGCGCTGCTGGCCGCGCTGCACCTGGGCCTGCGGCGCATCATGCTGGACCTCGCGGCCGGCCGGGCGAGCTGGACGGGCGAGCGGCTGCGGGTCCTGAACGAGGCGCCGACGCTGCTGCTCGTCCTCATCACGATCCTCGCCGTCTTCAAGAGCGCCACCTCCTGGCTCGGCGTCGGCATCGCCGGAGCGGTGCTGGTCGGCGCGCTCTGGCTGGGCATCGGCAGGTATGCCCTGCACCGGCGCCGGCACGATGTCCGCTCCTCACCGCACCCGAGCACCCATGCCTGACGCGCCCGTCCCGGCGGAGCTGATCGCCCGCTACGACGTACCGGCCCCCCGGTACACCAGCTATCCCACCGTGCCCGCCTGGACGGCGCCGTTCGGGCCGGGTGACTACCGGGCCGCGCTGGCGGAGCTGGCCGAGGCCGAAGGGGAGTCGCTCGCGCTGTACGTGCACATCCCCTTCTGCGAGTACCGCTGCCACTACTGCGCCTGCAACGTCACCCTCGCCCGGCGGCGAGAGGTCGCCGACGACTATCTCGACCGGCTGGAGCGCGAGCTCGATCTGGTCACCGAGGTCCTGGGCCGGCACCGGCGGCCGCAACAGCTCCACCTGGGGGGCGGCACCCCGAATTTCCTCACCGTGGGGCAGAGCAACCGGCTGGCGGGCATGCTGGGGAGCCGGTTCGCCCTGGGGACCGAGGTCGAGCGCTCGATCGAGGCCGACCCCCGCCTGGTGTCCCGGGAGCAGCTCGCGGGGCTGCGCGAGCTCGGCTTCACGCGGATCAGCTTCGGCGTGCAGGACTTCGATCCCGTGGTGCAGGCCGCCATCGGGCGGCTGCAGCCGGAGGCGGGGGTCCGGCAGGCCGTGGAGCTGGCGCGGGAGACGGGATTCGAGGGCGTCAACGTGGACCTGGTCTACGGGCTCCCGAGCCAGACACCGGCGCGCTTCGAGCGCACCCTGCGCGAGACGCTCGCGCTCCGGCCCGATCGGATTGCCTGCTACAACTACGCCCACGTGCCGGCGCTACGGCCCAACCAGCGGCTCATCGACGCCGGCTCGCTCCCCTCGCGGGAGGAGAAGTTCCAGCTCTTCCGGATGGCCGTGGATGCGTTCACCGGCGGCGGATATCAATGGATCGGCCTCGACCACTTCGCCCGGCACGACGACGAGCTGGCGCGCGCGGCTCGCGAGGGACGGCTGCGGCGGGACTTCATGGGGTATACCACGCGCGCGACCGGGCATCTGCTGGGCTTCGGCATGAGCGCCATCGGGGACGTCGCCGGGCGCTTCGTGCAGAACGTGCCGCGGACCGGGCAGTACCAGCGGGCGCTCGACCGGGGGGAGCTGCCGGTCGA
>DATCWW010000462.1:0-2599 GCA_036566145.1 Gemmatimonadales bacterium | reverse complement strand
CGGCTGGACGACATCGTGGTGTTCTCGCCGCTGTCCACCGAGGACCTCGCCGAGATCGTCGAGCTCTACATCGACCGGCTCACCGTGCGGCTCGCCGCGCGCCGGCTCGACTTGGCGGTGACCCCGGATGCGCGGGCCTGGCTGGCCGAGCGCGGCTACGACCCGATCTACGGGGCGCGGCCGTTGCGCCGCCTGATGCAGCACGAGATCGACGACGCCCTGGCGAGCGCGCTGCTGGCCGGCGAGATCCGCGACGGCGACACCGTGCTGGTGGGACTGGAAGAGGGCGGCGATGGCCTCACGGTCGCCGCGGCCGAGACTCTACGAGCATGACTCAGGTAGCACGGCGTCGGATGCGCTGCTAACCTCACGGAATGCCAGCACACCTTCGCCCGCTCGAGCCCGCGAGCCAGGCACGGCATTTTCAACCGCACATCCAGGGGCTGCGTGCGGTAGCGGTCCTGCTGGTCATGCTCTACCACTTCTGGCCCGGCCGGATCTCCGGCGGGTACATCGGCGTGGACGTCTTCTTCGTCATCTCCGGGTTCCTCATCACCGGCCAGCTGGCGCGGGAGCTGGAGCGGAGCGGCCGGATCGCGCTGCCGAGCTTCTGGGCGAAACGGGCCAGGCGGCTGCTGCCGGCCTCCATCACCGTGCTCGTCTTCAGCTCGCTGGCCACGATCTTCCTGTTGCCGCTCTCGAGCCTGGTCGACTCGGCGAAGGAGATCCTGGCGAGCACCTTCTACTTCGAGAACTGGCAGCTGGCCCTCGGCTCCGTCGACTACCTCGGCGCGCACGATGCCACCGCCGTGCAGCACTACTGGTCGCTGTCGCTCGAGGAGCAGTTCTACGTCATCTGGCCGCTGTTGCTGCTCGGCGCGACCTGGCTCGGCGTGCGGTACTTCGGCCGCCGCCGCTGGCTTCCGCTGATCGGCGTCGTCGCACTCGTCAGCGTGCTCTCGCTCGTGGCCTCGGTGCTCTACACCCAGACCAACCCCGCCGCCGCCTACTTCGTCACCTTCACCCGGATGTGGGAGTTCGGCGCCGGCGCGCTCCTCGCCCTGCTGCCGCGCTTCCGCCCCAGCGGCGCCTGGTGGCCGAACCTGATCGGCTACGCGGGCCTCGCCGCGATCGTGGGCGCCGGTTACTTCTTCGACCAGACGACCCCGTTCCCCGGCTACATGGCGCTCATCCCGGTGCTCGGCACGGTGGCGGTCATCGCCTCCGACCGATCGAAGCACTGGTGGGACATCGGCCGGGTGCTCAGCGGCCCGCCGCAGCGCTTCCTCGGCGACACCTCGTACGCGCTCTACCTGTGGCACTGGCCGCTCATCATCATCGCGCCGTACATCGCCGGCTGGGGGCTGGAGACCTGGAACCGGCTCGTGCTGTTCGCCTCCTGCTTCCTGCTCGCCTGGCTGACCAAGATCTTCATCGAGGACCCGACCCGCAACTGGCGGTTCCTCACCGCGCGTCGGGCGCGGGCGACCGCCGCGTTCACCGTCGGCCTGATGGTCGTGTCCAGTCTGTTCGTCGGCGCGGCCTGGGTGGTCGGGCATCCCAAGTACGAGGCGGCGGCCACGCAGCTGGCGGCGATTCGCGCCGACCCGCCGCCCTGCTTCGGGGCGCTGGCCGCGCCGGACTGCCAGAATCCGGAGCTCACCGGCAAGATCATCCCGAGTCCCGGCTTCGGCAACGCCGACAAGCCGGACCACAACGAGTGTTTTGTGCAGCTCAACCAGTCCGCGCTGAAGGGCTGCCACTTCGGGTCCACCGCCCCGGATGCCCGCCGGGTGGCCCTGATCGGCGACAGCCACGCGTACCAGTTCATCGAGCCGATGATCCGCCTCGCCGAGGACAACGGATGGTCGCTGACCACCTACCTCAAGGGCGCGTGCCCCTGGAACACCGTTCCGGTCGGCGGCCCGAGCGTCCAGTTCACCGACTCCTGCGCGGCCTGGCTGGGCAACCTGAAGCACGAGCTTGCCACCGTGGCGCCGTACGACGCCATCTTCGCCGCCGCCCTGCGCAGCACGCCGTTCGTGACCTCCTCCGCTAATCCGGCGCAGCAGATCGCCGACGGCTACGCCGCCGCCTGGGCCCAGGCGAAGGGCGCGCCGATCGTCACCATCGTCGACAACCCCGACTTCGCGGAGGACCCCAACAAGTGCCTGCGCCTCCGGGACGCCGGCACCTGCACCGAGCCGCGCGCCGCGGTGCTGGGGGAGGACCCGATCGCGATGGCAGGGGCGGCGGATCCGGCGGCCACGCTGCTGGACTTCACCGACAAATACTGCCAGGCGGACGAGTGCTTCAGCGTGGTCGGTGGGGCGAACGTGTATCGCGACCAGGACCACCTCACCAACACCTGGGCGCTGACCCTCTCGCACCCGTTCGGGGAGGCGCTGAAGGCGGCCATGGCGCGCTGAGCGACTCCGGGCCGGCGGGTCAGCCGGCCGCCGGCGAGAGCAGCGTGGCGCGCACCTCGCGGCGCAGCACCTTGCCGATCAGCGAGTGCGGCAGCGCGTCGACCGGAACGATCCGCTTGGGCACCTTGTACGCCGCGAGCTGGCCGCGGCAGTAGTCGCGCAGCGCCGCC
>DATCWW010000409.1:0-4004 GCA_036566145.1 Gemmatimonadales bacterium | reverse complement strand
GAGCCGGCGGAGGCCGTCGCGCAGCACGCCGTGGATCTCGGCGCAGACTTCGCGAACGCCGCCCAAGCCTTCGGCCGGCAGGGCCACCGCGTAGGTGAGCTCGTCGGCGTGCCAGACGGCCCGGCCGCCGGTTGGGCGCCGCACCGCGTCCAGCCCCAGCGCCTCCGCTCGGCTTCGATCGTACCGGCGCTCCGCAGGCTCGTGCCGCCCGAAGCTGAGACAGTGCGGCGCCCAGCGGTACAGCCGGAGCCACCGCTCGCCCCGCTCGGCGGCGCGGACGAGCAGGGCCTGATCGATCGCCATGTTGCGGAACCCCGGCCGACCCTCGAGGTCGAGCCAGAGGTCCCAGCTACTCGGCATAGGCCTCCATCGGGGGACAGGTGCAGACCAGGTTGCGGTCGCCGAAAGCGCTGTCGATCCGCCCCACCGTGGGCCACACCTTGTGCTCCCGTACCGCCCGGCTGGGATACGCCGCCCGCTCGCGCGGGTACGGCCGGTCCCACTCGTCCGCGATCACCTGCTGCAGCGTGTGCGGTGCGTTGCTCAGGAGGTTGTTCTCCCGGTCGGCCCGGCCCTCCTCGATTTCATGGATCTCCTGCCGGATCGCGATCATCGCGTCGCAGAAACGGTCCAGCTCCTCCTTGGACTCGCTCTCGGTCGGCTCGATCATCAGCGTGCCGGGGACGGGGAAGGAGACCGTCGGCGGATGGAAGCCGTAGTCGATGATCCGCTTGGCGATGTCCTCCACCTCGACGCCCGCGGTGGCCTTGAACGGCCGGGTGTCGATGATGCACTCGTGCGCCACCAGCCCGCCGGGCCCGCTGTAGAGGACCTCGTAGTGCCCCGCGAGGCGTCGGGCGATGTAGTTGGCGCTGAGGATCGCGATCTTGGTGGCCTCGGTCAGGCCGTCGTAACCCATGAGCGCGATGTAGGCCCAGCTGATGGGCAGGATGGCCGCGCTCCCCCACGCGGCGGCCGACACCGTGCCGCAGGCCTGGGGGTGCTCCAGGTTGATCAGCGGGTGCCCGGGCAGGAACGGCGCGAGGTGCTTGGCCACGCCGATCGGGCCCATTCCCGGGCCGCCGCCGCCGTGGGGAATGCAGAAGGTCTTGTGCAGGTTGAGATGGCAGACGTCGGCGCCGATGTCGCCCGGGCGGCAGAGCCCGACCTGGGCGTTCATGTTGGCGCCGTCCATGTAGACCTGGCCGCCGTGCTCGTGCACGATGGCGCAGATCTCCCGGATCGAGCCCTCGAACACGCCGTGGGTGCTGGGGTAGGTGACCATCAAGGCGGCGAGGGTGTCACGATGCGCCGCCGCCTTGGTCCGCAGGTCGTCCATGTCGATGTTGCCCCGCTCGTCGCTCCGGATCGCCACCACCGTCATCCCGGCCATCACCGCGCTGGCGGGGTTGGTGCCGTGGGCCGACTGGGGAATGAGGCAGGTGGTCCGGTGGTGATCGCCGCGGGCGCGGTGATAGGCCCGGATCACCAGCAGGCCCGCGTACTCGCCCTGGGATCCGGCGTTGGGCTGGAGCGACACCGCGGTGAAGCCGGTGATTTCGGCCAGCTGGTATTCCAGCTGGCTGAAGAGCAGCTGGTACCCGGCGGCCTGGTCGCGCGGCGCGAACGGATGCAGCCGATTCAGCTCCCGCCAGCTCACCGGCATCATCTCGGTGGTGGCGTTCAGCTTCATCGTACAGGAGCCCAGCGGGATCATCGCCTCGGTGAGCGACAGGTCGCGGGCCTCGAGCCGCTTGATGTAGCGCAGCATCTCGGTCTCCGAGTGGTGCAGATGGAAGACCGGATGCGCCAGGTACCCGCTCTTCCGCTGCAGCGGCTCGGGGATGGAGCGCTCGCTCTTGAGCCCGATGTCCTCGAGCATGAAGGGCAGCGCCTCATTGAGCGAGAAGACCGCGATGACGTCCGCCAGGTCGCCCAGCGTGACCGTCTCGTCCAGGGCGATGCAGAGTCGGGTCGGCGGCAGGGGCCGGAGGTTGATCTGCCGGGCCCGCGCGGCATCGAGCAGCCGGGGCAGGGCCCACTCCGGCACCTCGATGCAGAGCGTGTCGAAGAAGTGGTCGTGCACGATCCGGTAGCGCAGCCGCCGGAGGGCGTTGGCCAGCAGCACCGCGCGGGTGTGCACCCGCTCGGCGATGCGCCGCAGCCCGCCGGGGCCGTGGTACACGGCGTACATGCTCGCCATCACCGCGAGCAGCACCTGGGCGGTGCAGACGTTGCTCGTCGCCTTGTCCCGCCGGATGTGCTGCTCCCGGGTCTGCAGCGCCATCCGGAGCGCCGGGCGGCCGTCCCGGTCCCGGCTCACTCCGATGATCCGGCCGGGCATGAACCGCTTGTGCTTGTCGCGGGTGGCGAAGAAGGCGGCGTGCGGCCCGCCGTAGCCCATCGGCACGCCGAAGCGCTGGCTGTTGCCGATCGCGATGTCGGCCCCCCACTCGCCCGGTGGGGTGAGCAGGGTGAGCGCGAGCAGGTCGGTCGCCGCGGTCACCAGCGCGCCGGCGGCGTGGGCCCGCTCGCAGAGCGAGCGGAAGTCGCGGATCGCGCCGTCGGTGGCGGGGTACTGCACCAGGGCGCCGATCACGCCCGGCTCGAAGGCGAACGTCTCCGGCTCCGCCACCACCACGCGGACGCCACGCGCCTCGGCCCGGGTCTGTACCACCGCGATCGTCTGGGGGTGGCAGTATTCGTCTACCAGGAAGACCGGATCGGTCACCGAGGGATGCACCGCCAGCGTCAGGTGCATCGCCTCCGCGGCGGCCGTGGCCTCGTCCAGCAGCGACGCGTTGGCGATCTCCAGCCCGGTGAGGTCCGAAACCACCGTCTGGAAATTGAGCAGCGCCTCCAGTCGTCCCTGGGCGATCTCCGCCTGATACGGCGTGTAGGCGGTGTACCACCCGGGATTCTCCAGCACGTTGCGCTGGACCACCTGCGGCGTGAAGCAGCCCGCGTACCCCATGCCGATGTAGGAGCGGAACACCCGGTTCATCCCGGCCAGCCCACGGAGCGCCTGCAGGACCTCGCGCTCGCTGCGGCCGGGCGGCAGCGCCAGCGGGCGTCTGAGCCGGATCTCGGACGGCACCACCGCGTCGATGAAGGCATCGACGGAGGAGTAGCCCAGTGTCTCGATCATCTCGGCCACGTCCTCCCGCCGAGGGCCGATGTGGCGGTAGGCGAAGTGGGACGGGTAGAGGACGTCGAGATCGGCGGACGTGGTCGGCGAGGGACGGACGGTGGTCATTGGAGCGAACGCCTTGGCTGCGGAAAAGGGACATGAAAATGCCCCGAGGGCACGCCCTCGGGGCATCTGGGGATCTGCGAAGGATTGGCCTGCTCGACACACCGCTGCACGACGACTCCGGGACTCGAGCTATTCCCCGATATGGGCGCGATAGGCCGCGGGCGAGAGCAGTCCGTCGAGGGCGGCCGGGTCCGAGAGCCGAAGGGCGATCATCCACCCCTGGCCGTACGGATCGCGGTTCACCACGGCCGGATCGGCGTCCAGCGCCGGATTGATCTCCGCCACGGTGCCGGCCGCGGGGCTGTACAGCTCGGACACCGCCTTGACCGCCTCGATGGTGCCGAAGGCCTGGTGACCGGTCAGCGCGTCGCCCCGCTTGGGCAGGTTGACGAAGACCACGTCGCCGAGCTCGCCCTGGGCATAGTCGGTGATACCGATCCGGACGACCGCGGGATCGCCGGTGCGGGCGACGTATTCGTGCTCGGGGGTGTACAGCAGATCGTCCGGAACGTTCGACACGGTGACTCCGGTCGCGTGGTGGCGGGTGGGAGGATAGGCGGGGGCGCCGTCGAGGTCAAGCGCGCGCGAGCAGCGCCTGCCAGACCGCGCGCGCCGAATGCTCGAGCGTGGTGCGGTCCCCGCTGTTGTCGATCACGTAGTCGCTCCGGACACGCTTTTGGGCCGCGGGCTGCTGCGCCGCCATGAGCCGCTCGGCCTCGCCCGCGGGCAGCCCGCGCTCGGCCAGCCG
>DATCWW010000327.1:0-2545 GCA_036566145.1 Gemmatimonadales bacterium | reverse complement strand
GGCCCGCCGGTGCCCGGCGGAGCTGCCCCTCCTCGACCACCAGCACTCCGCCCTTGATGACGTACCGGGGCAGCGAGAACATCCGGGCCCGATCGGGCTCCCGCAGGTACACCGTCACGTCGGCGTCCGCGCCGACCCCGAGGTGGCCTTTGTGCCGCAGTCCGAGCAGCCGCGCGGGGCCCGCGCGCGTGATGATGGCGATCTCGTTGAGGGTGTACTCCCGGGAGAGGCCGTCGGCCAGCGCGCTCTCTGCCAGGAGCCGCTGGTTCACCCGCTTGAGCTGCTCGTCGCGCACGGTCCGGTCCATCAGCAGCTGGATCAACGCGGGATACGCCTCGAACGAGCCGCCATTGGGCGAATCGGTGGACAGCACCACCCGCCACGGATCGGCCGCCAGGAGGAAGAGCTCCAGGCCAACCGCCCACTGGAGCGCGGAGACCGCGGCCCGCTCCTCGTAGCGGTAGGGGATGATCCCGCACCCGGTCTCGAGCTCCACGTCGATGTTGGTCCACTTCCGTCCGCTGCTGGCCTGGAGCAGGTATTGCGCGGGGCCGTCCGCGCTCAGCGTGGTGGCCGGCCCGAACATCACCTGGCCGACGTCCACGCTGACGTGCGGGTCGCCGTTCACCCGCTCGATGACCTGCTTGGCGGCAGAGCTCCAGCCGCCCGTCTTCCCCTCCGCGCCGCTGCCGTAACAGTGGAACTGCAGGTGGGTGAAGTGGGCGCGCCGACCGGCCAGCGCGTCCATCGTCGCCAGCGTGGTCGCCACGTTGCCCGGCTGACCGAGGTTGTTGCAGTGGATGTGCACCGGATGGGGCAGCCGGAGCGTGTTGGCCGCGTCGGCGAGGGTCTCCAGGATGGCGCGCGGCGTCACCCGGCTCGAGCCCAGCGTCTCGTCGATCGCCGTCAGATTGCGCTGCCCCGACTTCCACGCCTGCACTCCGCCGGGATTCACGATCTTGATGGCGTATCCGCCGGTCGCTTCGAGCATCCACGCAGCGTAGTCTCGCGCGCGGTCGCGCTCGCCGGCGTCCACCTGGCGGAGCAGGTACTCGTCGTTCCCCAGCAGGATGTAGAAGCCGCCGTCCACGATCGGGGTGTCGTCGAACTCCGCGTGGGTATGGCGCGCGGTGATCGGCGCGACCGCGGCATCGAAGACGGTGGTGTATCCCAGCCCGGCATACCGGTAGCCGGTGGTGAAGGTGGTGGGCAGTGTCCCGCCGGTCCCCGAGCGCGCTGGCGCGATCCCTGCTTCCAGCGCCGGTGCGGCCACCGGATTCGCCGAATGCTCCTCCACCAGCAGGCGCCGGGCATGATTGCAGGCGGAGCTGGCCACGTGGCTGTGGATGTCCACGCCGCCGGGCATCACGATCATGCCGCGGGCGTCGAGCGTCGGAGTGCCGGACGGTACCTCCGCTACGATCCGTCCGGCGTCGATGCAGACGTCCCGCACCTCGCCGTCCACCCCGTTGGCGGGATCGTGAACCGTGCCCCCGACGATGCGGAGCCGACTCATCGTGCCGCTCGGGAGGCGAGGCGGCCCATCAGGTCACGCACCACGGCCTCCGCCGACCGCGGGCCCGGAAGCGGCGCCTGGAGCGGCAGCGGGAGGTCGTCCATCCGGTACCCGATGCCGGCCTCGTGGATCCCGGCCACGCCGGTGTCGATGGCCACCTTGGCGGGAAATGGCGCAGCGCTCGCCCGGGGACCGATCACGACCGCCGGGACGCGCTGCAGGCTCGATCGGAGCGGGTCGGGCAGACTCTCGACCGCGCCGACCACCAGCACGGCCGAGGGCGCCGAGGCTTCGGGAGTGCCGGCTCGCCGGTGCGGCTGATATCGGGGCGCGCCCCGGGAGAAATCGACCGCGAAGGGGAACCCGGTCTGCCACGTGCTCACCGCTTCGGCGCCGTTCCGGTTGCCGCCGGCCCGCAGCGTACTGAGCGCCGCCCGGGTCGGCGTGTTGAGCGCCTGGGTCAGCGCGATCAGCGCCTCGGCCCGCTCGGGGGTGCGCCGCTCCGCGCTCGGCTCCCCGTCGTGGACGATGGCGACGTACTTGGCCTGGGTGAGACGGCCCGCCAGCTCGGCCACCCCGGACGGTAGCCCCTCGCCGCCGAGATGCCGGCCCAGGAGTCCGGCCCGAAGCTCGGCCAGCGCGGCGAGCTCCTGGGCCGGTGTCAGCGCGACCTTGAGATCGGCATCGGCCGGCCCGGCGTCGCTGCCCACACTCACCGACACGACGGTGCGAGGGTGCGCGCCATCGGCCAGGTGGAGCGCGGGGGGAGCGCCTGCATACCGACTCCGGTACCGAGGATACCGTTGGTCGGGGTCGACGGCCCAGTAGACGACGAGGTCGGCGCGATTCCGGATCTCCCCCAGCGTGGCGGTCGCCCGCCCGCGACGCTGACCGGCCAGGATGCCGGCCGCGGCCGGCTCGGAGACGACGCTGTCCGTCGCGGCACCGAGTGCGTCCGCGAGGGCGAGCGCGGCCCCGTAGGCCGACACCGTCAGCTCGGCGCCGAGCATTACCAGGGCGCTGCCGCGA
>DATCWW010000401.1:0-7573 GCA_036566145.1 Gemmatimonadales bacterium | reverse complement strand
CTCCAGTCGCGTAACCCCGCATCGGCGGGTGACTTCCTCGCTCCGGCGCCTATATTTCCGCGTCCCGTTTCCAACCGGCGTCGGAGGCTGCGTGCCAGAGGTCCCGTATCGTGTCGACAAGCCCTGGGGCTACGAGCTGATCTGGGCCCGCACCGATCGCTACGTCGGCAAGCTCCTCCACGTGCGCGCCGGGCACATCCTGAGTCTCCAGTACCACAATCGCAAGGACGAGACGATGCATGTGCTCCGGGGCGAGCTGGTGCTCCGGACCCAGCCGGGCGACCGGCTGGAGGAACGCGCGTTCCGGGCCGGCGAGACGGTGCACATCCCCCCCAAGCTCATTCACCAGATCGAGGCGGTGGTAGACAGCGATGTCCTCGAGGCATCCACCCCGGAGCTGGACGATCTCGTGCGACTCCAGGACCGCTACGGCCGAGGCTGAGGCATGCAAGTCATCATTCCGCTCGCGGGAAGGGGGACCCGGTTGCGTCCCCATACCCATCTGGTGCCCAAGCCGATGCTCAAGGTGGCGGGCCGGCCGGTGATGGACTGGGTCATGGACCGGCTCGACGGACTCGGGGTCACCGAGCTCATCTTCATCACCGGCCATCTCAAGGAGCAGGTCGAGGCCTATGCCCGGAGCCGCTACGCCATTCCGCAGCGGTTCATCGAGCAGAAGGTTCAGGACGGCACCGCCGGCGCGGTGAACCTGGCGCGTCCCCACGTCCACGAACCCGTGCTCATCATCTTCGTGGACACGGTGTTCGAGGCCGATCTCACGCTGATCAACCGGACCGACGCCGACGGGATCATCTGGGCCAAGGAGGTGGAGGACTACCAGCGCTTCGGCGTCGTGGTCACCGACGCCCAGGGCTACATGACCCGCATCGTGGAGAAGCCGAGCGAGCCGATCAGCCGCCTCGCCAACATCGGCCTCTACTACGTGCGGGCGGTGGACAGCCTGTGGCAGGGGATCGATGAGGTGCTGGCACGGCCCACGAACAAGGGCGAATATTTCCTCACTGACGCCTTCCAGTGGATGATCGAGCACGGAAAACGGATCCTGACCGCGGAAGTCGGTGGCTGGTATGATTGCGGCACCCTCGGCACATTACTGGAGACCAACGCGACCCTGTTGAGCCAGGGGGCGGCCCGGCGGGTGGCGTACCCCGGGGTCACCCTGCACGATCCGGTGTACATCGAGGACGAGGTCACCATCGAACGGAGCGAGATCGGGCCCAACGTGTCCATCGAGCGCGGCAGCAGGATCAGCGACAGCCGGATCCGGAACGCCATCGTGGGCCGGGACGCGGTGCTCACCCGCGCGGTGCTCGACGGCGCGCTCCTGGGCAATGCGGTCGTGGTGAATGGCTTCGAAGGCAGTGCCACGCTTGGCGACCACTCCGAGCTGAACGGGAAGGAGCGCTCC
This sequence comes from Gemmatimonadales bacterium, assembly GCA_036566145.1. Classification (GTDB taxonomy): domain Bacteria; phylum Gemmatimonadota; class Gemmatimonadetes; order Gemmatimonadales; family GWC2-71-9; genus CAVVWJ01. Next base: position 6,144 of record DATCWW010000401.1, on the reverse strand, counting down.
TGAGCGTCGACGCACTCTGCCGGTCCTACCTGGACCTCAAGTACCACTTCGATCCGGCAGCGGGTAGCTCGGCCGGGCTGGTGTCGCATGACGCCCGGCTCGGCCGTTTCGACGCGGAGGCGGTGCGCGAGCATCTGGCCGGGCTTCGGGCGATCGCCGCGGCCGTGGAGGAGCTGGAGACCGAGGGCCTGCAGCCCGAGATCGACCGGACCGGCCTCCTGGGCGAGATCCGGAACAGCATCTTCCGGCTGGAGCACGAGCAGCCCCACATCCGGAATCCCGGCTTCTGGCTGACTCACGCCTTCCAGGGTCTCTACGCCATCCTGGCCCGCCACGACGAAGCGGCCGGCGGCCGCGCCCCCGCCGCACTCGAGCGGCTCAAGAGCCTCCCGCGCTTCCTCGATGAGGGCCGGGCCACTCTGCGGGAGCCGCCTTCGGTGTTCATCGACAGCGCGCTCGGGATGCTCGGCGGCGGCGGCGAGCTGGTGGTCCAGCTCGTGGCCACGCTCGGCGCCGAGGCGCCCGGACTCCAGGGCGAGCTGCAGGCGGCGGCGGGTCAAGGGCTCGAGGCGCTCAAGCGGTTCGGCTCCGCGCTCCGCGACGAGATCGAGCCCGCGGAAGACTCCCAGGCCTTCGCGATAGGCGAGGAGCAGTTCAGCCGGCGGCTGCACCACGAGCACGCCCTGGTGGCGGGCGCGCCGGAGCTCTGGCGCTATGGCCTGCACCTCCAGGAGGAGACCGAGGCCGAGCTCGCCGCCGCGGCCGGTCGGCTCAACGGGCGTCCCTGGCGCCAGCTGGTGGACGCGCTCCGGAACGACGCCCCGGCGCCCGACGCGATCCTGAGCGCGTATCGGGCCGAGCTGGATCGGGCCCACCACTTCGTCGCCGAGCGCGACCTGGTCTCCATCCCCCACGATCCGGTCGAGGTCGTCGCCACGCCCGCCTTTCTCGCGTCGCTCGTGCCGTTCGCCGCCTACGAGCCGCCGCCGATCTTCCTCGGCGCGCAGACCGGCCGCTTCTACGTCACCCCGCCCGACCCCGGAGCGACCGGGGAAGCGCTCCAGCGTCAGCTCCGGGGCCACTGCGTGCACGCGATCCCCGCCATGGTGGCGCACGAGGCGTATCCCGGGCATCACCTGCAGCTCAGCACCGCGCAGGGACTCACCTCCGAGGTCCGCCGGCACCTCTGGACGCCGGTCATGGTCGAGGGGTGGGCGCTGTACTGCGAGCAGTTGATGGAGGAGGCGGGGTTCTACCGCGACGCCGAGTCGCGCATCTTCCTGTTGGTGAATCTGCTCTGGCGCGCGGTGCGCATCGTGCTCGATGTGGGACTGCACACCCGGGGCATGACCCCGGCGGAGGCGGTGGATTACATGGTGGACCATCTGCCGATCGAGCGCGCGAGCGCCGAGGCGGAAGTGCGCCGCTACTGCGCGTGGCCCACCTATCAGCTCTGCTACGCCGTGGGACGGCGTGAGCTGCTCGGCCTGCGCGACGCCTACCGCCGCCGGGCCGGCACCGGGTTCCAGCCCAAGCGGTTCCACGACGAGCTCCTGGCGTACGGGGGACTGCCGGTCGCGCTGGCGAGATGGGGGATGGATCTGGGAGAGTGAGCTTCCGAGCGCCGTTACCCGCCCCAGGGGACCGATGAACATCACCGTCCTGACCTACCTCGACAGCGAAGACGAGAACAACAAGGAATACGACCCGGTCGTGCGCCAGGTCGCGCGCACACTGCGCCGGCTGGGGCACCGGGTCTCCGTCCTCGGTGTCCACGGCGACGTGAAGCGGCTGGTCTCCGGGCTGGGCCGGCGGAAGCCGGAGCTGGTCTTCAACCTGATGGAGATGTTCGGGGACAACGTCTTCGGCGACATCCCGGTGGCGGGGCTGCTCAATCTCCTCGGGCTCAAGTACACCGGCAGCGGACCCGGCGAGCTCTACCTGAGCCAGGACAAGGGCCTCACCAAGAAGCTGCTCGCCTTCGAAGACATCCTCTATCCCCGCTTCGCGGTGTTCTCCCGGGAGAACGCCTTCGAGACCGGCGGCAACCTGCGGATGCCGCTTTTCGTCAAGCCGCTCCGCTCCGACGCCTCGCTCGGCATCGGGGGCAAGTCGCTGGTGCACGACCCGGTGGCGCTGATGGAGCGGGTCAACGCCATCGCCAAGGAGTTGGACGACGCGGCGCTGGCCGAGGAATACATCGAAGGGCGCGAGTTCTACGTGGGGGTCCTGGGCAACGGACCCACCGCCAGGGCGCTGCCCCCCGTCGAGATCGACTTCACCGGGTTCCCCGAGGGAGTGCCCAAGGTGATGGACAGCAAGGCCAAGTGGGACGAGCGGAGCAAGGAGTACAAAGGGACCCGCTCGGTCCTGGCCACGATCCCGGACGAGCTCCGGGCCCGGCTGCAGAAGGTGGCGGTGGACGCGTACCGGGCGCTCCGGGTCCGGGATTACGGGCGGGTGGACATCCGGCTCACCGAGACCGGCGAGATCTACGTCCTCGAGGTCAACGCGAGCTGCTACCTCGAGAAGAGCAGCGAGTTCGCCATGGCCGCCGCCGCGGCCGGCCTGGACTACCCGCGCCTCATCGAGCAGATCTTCAACCTGGCGCTCGAGCGTTACCGCCGCCGCCGCTGATCCGGCCTTGCCCCCCGGCCCCGCTACGCCCATCCTTGGGCCATGAGACCGGCCTTCCTCCGCCCGCTTCTGGCCCTGCTCCTGGTCGCCACCTTCGGGGTGCGCACCGTGGCGCCGGAGCTGATGCGCGGGTGCGGGCCGGGCACCGGCGTCGGCCATCACGACATGGACGACGGAGGTCACGACCACCATGCCGCGCACCAGCTCGACCGGTGCGAGTGCGTGGGCCATTCCTACAAGGTCGTCTTCACCGCTCCGCCGGCCCGGGCGCTGCTCGCCGCGCCCGTGGCCTCGTTCCACCCCGTCCAGCCGGCCGCCTCGACGCTGGTCCGGCGCGCCGGGCTCGCCCACGTTCTTCCCTTCGCTCAGGCACCTCCCGCCGCTCGCCTCGCCTGACCCACCGGGTCGGGCCACCACGCATTTGGGACTGATCGTTTGACGCCGCGCGGGATTCCCGCGCCGGCGAACCACGGCCAGTGAGGTACGAGTGAAGGGACACCCATGCAACCTGCCGCGTGGAGCGGCGGTGCTGGCGCTGCTGCTGGCGCCGGCCGCGCTCCGGGCGCAGGGCACACCAAGCGGCAACGACAGCACCAAGGTCACCGAGCTGGCGCCGATCGAGGTGACCGCCAGCAGGGCCGCGCAGGCGCCCCCGCCGGCGGTCGCGACCGTTCAGGTCAGCGCCGAGCAGATCCAGCGCACGCCCGCGACCGATCCGTACGATCTGGTGCGCCGGGCCTCGGGGATCGAGGTCCATCAGCAGGGGCAGGGTCCCGGGTTCGCCTCGGACGCGGTGATCCGGGGCTTCACCTCCGACCACTCGTCGGACGTGCTGCTGGTCCTGGACGGCGTTCCGATCAACCTCCCGATCCACGGTCACGTGGAGGGGTACGCCGATTGGAGCGTGCTTTCGCCCGCGGCGGTCACCGGGATCCGGGTGATCCACGGGCCGGCGAGTCCCTTCTACGGTGACTTCGCCTTCGGTGGGGTGGTCGAAGCGACCACCGCCATGGACGCCGAGGGCACCATCGGGGCCGTGGACGGGTCCAGCTTCGGTGACGCGGGCGGCTGGGTCCGTACCGGCCGGCGCCGGAGCGACGGCGGCTACGCCGTCGCGCTCGACGGCACCAGGCAGGAAGGCTGGCGGGACAACTCGAGCTACCTGCTCGGCAATGGAAGCCTGGCCGGGTGGCGCCAGATCGGCCCAGGCAAGCTGGACGGCGGGGTCCTGCTCTACGGCTCCGGCTGGGACTCGCCCGGCTTCGTCTCGGTGGACCGCTACAACGAGGGCGATCTCGAAGCCGCCACCGATCCGACCGATGGGGGTGAGGCCGGGCGCCTGGTAGCCCATGGACACTACACGCAGCCGGTGGGCACCAACACGACGCTCGACGCCAACCTGTGGGGCCAGGGGGTCCGCTCCAAGGTCTACCTCAACATTCCCGAGGACAACCAGGTCTCCCAGACCGAGGAGGAGGATCGCCGGGTCGCCTTCGGCGGGCAGGCGATGCTGGCCCGGCAGATGGGCGGCGGCGAGCTCGACTTCGGGGTGAGCGGGCGGGCCGATTGGACCGAGTACGATCTCTACCACACGATCGCCCGCCAGCGTGCCGGCCAGGAGCAGGGGGACGACGGCGACTACCAGAACGGCGCCGCCTTTGCCCGCTGGCGGGGGCTGATCGGCACCCGGATCGTGTACGACGTCGGCGGGCGGCTGGACCTGGTGCGCTACTCGTCGCTCGACCAGCTCGACCCCGCCGCCGAGCGGCGGAGCGAGACCCGGACGCTCGCCAGCCCCAAGCTCGGCGCGCGCTACCTGCTCGGCAGCCGGGTGGCGCTGCTGGCCAACCTGAGCCGGGGCTTCCGCGGGGCGGTGGGCGTGATCGGCGATCCCACCCGGCCGCCGGTCACCGCCTGGTCCAAGGAGCTGGGCGCGACCTACGACGACGGCCGCCTGCATACCCAGGTCGCGCTGTTCCGGCTCGATGTCTCCAACGAGCGCATTCTCGATCCGGTGACCCGCGAAGTGTCGGATGCCGGCGAGAGCGTGCGACAGGGGGTGTCGCTCGACCTCACCTGGACCGCCGTGCCGCGACTCCGGTTCCTGCTCGAAGGCACCTACAACGACGCCAGGATCACCGGCGTCACCGAGAGCGAACCGCTGACCGTCACCGATGGATTGGCCGCGGCCGTAGCTCGCGGCTCGATCGTTCCCAACCTCCACGACGTGCCCCTCACGCCGGGGTCGAAGGTTCCCGGGGTGGCCAGCTGGCTCGGTCGCACCGGGGTCGAGGCCGATCTGCTCACGGCGCTCACCGGCCGGGCCCTGGTCCGCTTCTCGGGCCCCTTCACTCCGATCGGCGAGCCCGGCGTCCGCACCCAGGAATACGCGGTGCTCGACCTGGGCGCGTCGATCCGCCTGGCGCGCTCCGGCACGACCTTCGACTTCGACCTGCTCAACGCCTTCGACACCCGCTACCCCGAGCTCAGGGCCTCGGGCTTTCTGAATCCCGGCGCTCCGCGAAGCCTTCGCGCCTCGGTGCGCTTCGGCGGCGTCTGATGTCCACCCCGACACTCATTGGAGAACAGCACATGCGATCCACCCTTCTCGCCCGATGCCTTCCCGCCCTCCTGCTGACCGGCACGCTCGCGGCCTGCAGCGACGACGAGAGCCCGTCCGGGACGGAGGATCACACCCCGGCGACGTACACGGTGCTGGTGAACGGCACCGAGACCCAGCCGCCCTTCGTGCTGGTCGAGGGGCAGGGGGTCACGGTTCAGCTCAAGTTCTTCAACGCGGAGGAGGAGGATCTCGATATCGTGGAGGACACGCACTTCGCCGGTCTGACCTTTTCGCCCTCCAACCTGGCGACGGTCACCCGGGACCCCGACCACAATTACCGCTTCACGGTGACGGGCGAGACCCAGGGCATCGGCACGGTGCAGGTGAGCCACGGGCACGACGAAGCCGCGGACGAGACCACTTTTACCCCGGTGCCGGTGACGGTGGAGGCCTCCGACTAGGGGAGGTAGCTCCCCCGCTGGACGTGGTTCATCGCGAGCCCGGTGACGAACGTGGTGAAGGCGACGATGGCCGCGCTCTCCCGGGTCAGCGCGTAGCCCTGGCGGAGCTGCTCGGCGCGATCGGCCAGGTAGCGGACCAGGACCCGGGTGCGCTCGGGGAAATGGCCGGTCCAGCGGAAGACGTTGGCCAGCAGCTCGGGCTCGAGCCGGCGGATCAGGGGCGCCGCCGGCGCGAGCGGCTCGTCCAGCGACATTCCCTCCACGCCGCCCAGGTCTTCGAAGATCGCCCGCAAGGCGCCGTCGAGGCCGGGCGGCACCTCGCCCAGCACGCCGGCGCTGTTCCGGTAGTAGTGTCCCAGGGAGTATTCGATCTCCGCCACGTCCTCGTCCAGCTCGGCGCTGGTCACCACCGGGTCGCGGTCGCGCAGCGCCTGCATGGTGCGGTCGCAGTAGTGGAGCTTGGCCGCCGCCACCGGCCAGCCG
>DATCWW010000397.1:0-5379 GCA_036566145.1 Gemmatimonadales bacterium | reverse complement strand
GCTCGTCCTGCTCGCGGTGGGGCCGGCCCCGCGTCCGGCCGTGGGCTGGTGGGTGCTGGCCAGCGCAGCCAGCCTCTCGATCACGGTGACCAACTGGATGAGCGGGGTCGCGGCGTCGCTCCGTGGACTCGGATGGCGCCGGGGAGCTGCCGTGTCGGTCGCCGCCCTCGCGTTGGTCACCGGGGTGTGGACGGTGCAGCACCACTTCTTTCCCTCCACCAGGTTCTTCGTGAGTCAGGAGGAGCAGAACTTCCTCCGCCGCCCCACACCACGGCGGCTCGCGCGGGTGGTCGGGACCGTCGCGGTCACCACCATACTGGTCCCCCGCATCGACCGCGCGCCCGAGGCCCCCTACTGGCTCTCGGTCCAGGGCGCACGGCCCGGCTCTGGTGGACCGCTCGCCGCGGTCGCCGCGGTCGCCTGGGTGACGCTGCTCGCGCTGGGGCTGCGCGAGGCCGGTCGACGGTGGCGCACCGATCCTCTGGTACTCGTCACGCTGGCCTGCCTTGCCGGACAGCTCGCGCTCCACGCGGTGTACGGCCAGGAGACGCTGCTCTATGCCATGCACTGGCTACCCTTGCTGCTCCTGTTGGCGGGGTTGGCGCTCCTGGGGCCGATCCGCAGACTGGCGCGGGTCCTCGCCGGCGTGACCCTGGTGGCCGCGGCGGCGCACAACCTGCCCCGTCTCGATTCGGTCGCCTCCGGCCTGCGAACCCAGCGCGAGATGGTCCGTGCGGAGATGGACCGTCGCCCCGGCGACCCCTGGCCCCGCGGCGAGGACCACGTGGTGCTCGCCACACCCGGCACGTCCCGGGACGCGAAGGCGTACCTCGAGCCCGGCGGATCGTTCAGCCCCAGGCCCGGAAGCTTCGGGATCTCGTTCTGGGTCAGGGATTCAACCGGGCGGCTGCGGACGACCTCGGACGCGATTGCCCTGAGCCAGCTGCGCCAACGCTTCGACAGCGGCTCCATCCTCCCGCCAGCGGTGATCACCGAGTCGCCGTGGTATGGGGCGCGGTGGAGCTTCGACGGCCGCTGGCGGCTGCACCTCCGACCGACAACCGGGGCGCCGGTCGAGGTGGTCCTTCGGAGTGTGGGTCCCGCCGGAGGCCCGGTTCGCCGGCTCCAATGGATAGGCGGGCAGCTGCAGGTGAACGGCAAGTGGACCCTCGAGGCGCGGCCCGCTCCGGTGTCCGTCTCACTGGGAGACGAGCGGAGTCCCGGCTGGGTCGATGCCGAAAACCACGTCGAGAAGTGGGGCGATGACGGTGCCTGGGGGTACGCCCGCCTGCTCCTCCCCGGTGACACTACCTCGGAGATCACTCTCACGGAGAAGGGTCCCCCGGGCCGGCCGCCCCGGCCACTCGAGCCGCTGCCGCAGCTTCGCCTTCCCGACCCCGAGTTCGTGACCAGCCTTCGGGCCCAGGTCGCCCATCTCCTGATGGGTACGATCGCGGGCGAGACCCGCTCGGCGGACCCGATGAACACGGCGAGGCCATGGCAGCGCACCGGCGCCTACGAGATCGTGGCGCTGGTCCGGGCAGGACAGGTGGCCCGGGCCCGCGCCCTGGCCGACCTGATGATCCAGCAGGACTACTACGGTGGCTTCGGGGCCGAGGCGGATGCGCCGGGGCTCGGCATCTGGACCCTCGCCGAGGTGGCGGCCGCCCTGAGCGACTCCGCGTACGACCGGCGCATCTGGGGCGCCGTCCGGCGCAAGGCCGCGGCGATCGAGCAATTCCTGGATACCAGGGACACCATCCGCGCCCTGGTACCGAACACGATCGTGCCGCGCTACCGACGCCTGGAGAACATCGACGTCGTCGCGGTCCCGCCCAGGAATGGACTGGTGGTCGGCCGAATGGACCACGGCTACCCGCTGCTCTACGTGAACGCGGTCAGCTACCTCGGCCTGCAGCAGGCGGCGTGGCTGGCGCAGCGCATCGGCGAGCAGGCCCGGGCGGAGGCGTTCCGGCGGCGCGCCGGAACGCTCCGGCAGGCGTGGCTCGAGGCCTACGCCGGCGAGGAGATGCGCAACCCGCGGACCTTCGCGACGGCCTTGTGGCCTTCGGGCGTGATCGACACCGGCGACGGTCGCGCGCGGCTCCTCGCCGCCCTGGCGGAGCACCGTACGGTGGCCTGGGATCCGTCGGGCAAGCCGCGCGAGTGGCCGCTCTGGACCTACTTCGACATCGCCGAGGCGCATCAGTGGCTGCTCCTGGGACGGCCGGACACCGCGTGGTCCACCTTGCGCTGGTACTGGCAGCACCAGACGTCGCCGGGGCTGTACACCTGGTGGGAAGACAAGGAGGAGGGCAACAGCTACTACCTGTGGGACCAGGTGCGCGGGTGGGTCAATCCGAAGATGGTGACTCCGCACTACTGGACCAGCGCCGAGGTCCTCCTGCTGCAGCTCGACATGCTCGCCATGCCGGTGACCGGCAGCCGGGGGCCCGCGCTCGTCCTCGGTGCCGGGGTGCCGCCGGCCTGGCTCGCGGACTCGCTCGGCGTCGGTGGCCTTCGCGTTCGCGGCCGTTCGGTAGATTGGACCTGGGACCGGCATCGGGTCCGCGCGAGCGTGCGCGGCGCTCCGATCGAGCTGCGGCTGGGCCCCGCGTTCCCGCCGGGCACCCTCCTGGAGCTCGTCCCCGGCGGCCTCTGAGCCGTCCAGTCACCCCTGTATATTCCGCCCGACTTCGAACCGGGACATTCATGCGCGCTCTGGTGAAGGATGGTCCTCGGCCGGGTATGGTCCTCCGGGATGTCCCCCGCCCCACTTGCGGGCCGAGCGACGTGCTCATTCGGGTGCACCACGCCGGCGTCTGCGGCACCGACCTCCACATCTGGGAATGGGACAGCTGGGCCAGCCAGCGGCTCAAGCCGCCGGTGGTCATCGGCCACGAATTCGCGGGGGAGATCGTCGAGCTCGGTCGCGAGGCCGAAGCTGCCGAGCTGCTGGGCCTGGGCGACCTGGTGACCGCAGAAGGTCACATCGTCTGCGGCCACTGCCTGCAATGCCGGCTGGGCGCGGCGCACCTCTGCCAGCGCACCCAGATCATCGGGGTGGACCGCGACGGGGCGTTCGCGGATTTCATCGCCATGCCCGCGTCCAACGTCATGCGGCTCGACGGCATCCCGACCGAAGTCGGCGCCATCATGGACCCGATGGGCAACGCGGTGCACACCGTGCTGGAGGCCCGGGTGCCCGGCAGCACCGTCCTGGTGCTGGGCTGCGGACCGATCGGCTGTTTCGCGGTGGGAGTGGCGCGGGCCGCGGGTGCTTCCCTGGTGATCGCGAGCGACTTCAACCCGATGCGGCTGGAGCTGGCGCGAGCCATGGGCGCGCAGGTGACGCTCAACCCGGGCTCGGACGACGTGCTGGCCCGGGTGAAGGAGCTCACCGGCGGCGACGGGGTGGACCTGGTCTGCGAGATGAGCGGCCATCCCAGCGGCCATGCCCAGGCCTTCGCCGCCGCCCGGCTGGGCGGGCGGGTGAACCTGCTCGGCACGCCGAGCCGGACCACCGAGGTGGACTTCGCCCGCGACGTGATCTTCAAGGGTCTCACGCTCTACGGGGTGACCGGCCGCAAGATGTACGAGACCTGGCACCAGATGCGGCGATTCCTTCGCGCCGGCCAGCTCGACCCGAAGCCGGTCATCACCCACCGCTTTCCGCTCGAGTGCATCGCCGACGCCATCCAGGTGATCAAGGATGGCCAGGCGGGCAAGGTAATCCTGGAGGTTGCGCGATGAGTCACGTGTTGGAGCGGCGCCTGGAGGAGGCGCTCGAGGGATTCGTTCGCGACGGGGTGTACAAGCGGTTGAACTACCTCGACAGCCCCCAGGCGGCGCGGGTCACCATGGAGGGCAGGGGCGAGGTGATCATCCTCTCCTCCAACAACTACCTCGGCCTGAGCAACCAGGCCGAGGTCGTAGCGGCCGGCAAGGCCGCCCTCGACCGATACGGCGCCGGCACCGCATCGGTCCGATTCATCTGCGGCACCTTCACGATCCACCGGGCGCTGGAGCACGCCTGCGCCCGGCTGGTCGGCACCCCCGCGTCGCTGAGCTTCGTGAGCTGCTGGAACGCCAACGAGGCGTTCCCGGGCACCCTGCTCACCGAACACGACGTGATCATCAGCGATCAGCTCAATCACGCCTCCATCATCGACGGGATCCGGCTCGCCAAGGCGATCACCCGCTGCCGCAGCGCGGTGTACCGCCACGGCGACCTCGCCGACCTGGAGGCCAAGCTCGAGGCCGAGCGGGGCGATCGGGTACGCATGGTCGTCACCGACGGGATCTTTTCGATGGAGGGCTCGATCGCGCCGCTGCCGGACCTGGTCGAGCTCTGCCGCCGCCACGACGCGGTGCTGGTGGTAGACGACTCGCATGCCACCGGCGTGCTGGGTGCGCGCGGGCGCGGCACGGCGGAGCACTTCGGACTGGTGGGCGAGGTGGACATCATCACCTCCACCCTGGGGAAGGCCCTGGGGGGAGCCGCCGGCGGCTTCGTGGCGGCGGCGGCGTCCGTCTGCGATTACCTCACCCAGCGCGCCCGGCCCCAGCTCTTTTCGAACGCCCTCCCCCCCACGGTCGCCGCGAGCTCCCTCGCCGCGATCGAATATCTCGAGGCCCATCCCGAGCGGGTGGCCACCCTGCAGCGGAACGCCCGCTACTTTCGCGAGCGGCTGCTGGAGCTCGGCTTCAGGCCCCTGGCGGGCGAGACCCCGATCATCCCGGTCATCCTGGGTGAGACTGCGGCCGCCATCCGGATGAGTGATCTGCTGCTGAAGGAAGGGGTCTTCGTCACCGGGTTCGGCTATCCGGTAGTGCCCCAGGGCGAGGCCCGGGTGCGCTGCCAGATCTCCGCCGCCCATACCCGGGAGGACCTGGACGAGGCCCTGGCCGCCTTCCAGCGGGTCGGCCGAGCCCTCAAACTCATCTGATCGCCGTTGGCCCCCCTCTTGCACCCCTGCCCCCACCGTCGGGCGGGGAAGTCTCGGGGCAGCTACCTGTAAGTCGTTGCAGAACAGGTGGATCGCTGCACGGTCGTTCCCCCTCCCCTCCCGCGTTTTCCAGCAAGTTTCCCGCATTTTGACGTACCGCTCGTCGGGGACGCGGTAGGCGCCAGGGCCCGCCTGGTGCGGACATTCCACGGAGGCAGGGAGTGATGCGCATGGTCATCCGAAGCATTCCGGTCCTGGCACTGGCTCTCGGCCTGAGCGTCAGCCAGGCGGCCGCCCAGCAGCCGGGCAACGGCGACTTCCAGTGGTACATCGGCCCTCAGGCCGGTGTGATGCTGTTCAAGACCCCGACCCAGGGCAGCTCCGCGATTCCGGCATTCGGCGGCCAGACGCTGATCGTCGCCCGGCGGAC
>DATCWW010000390.1:0-3006 GCA_036566145.1 Gemmatimonadales bacterium | reverse complement strand
TGACACGACGCTCGACCGGCTCCTGACCGAGCTGGCCAGCGCCAACCTCGACGTGCGCGCCGCCACAGCGCGAGTGCAGGGCGCGCGGTCGCTCAGGGCGGAGAGCACGTTCGACCTCGCGCCCACGATCACCTTCGGCGGGGGCTACACCCGGCAGCGGATCTCCGCCGCCACCTTCCCGGTGGCCGCGGAAAGGTTTCCCGATCAGGGCATCTGGGACGCGGGCTTCGACGCCTCATGGGAGCTCGATCTCTTCGGCCGCCTCCGCAAGAACATCCAGGCGCAGGGTGCCTTCGTCGCCGTCGCCCAGGAGGATTTGCGCAATCTCCAGGTCTCGCTCACGGCCGAGCTCGCGCGGGCCTACTTCGAGCTGCGCGGAGCCCAGGAGCGTCTGGCGGTGGCCCAGCGCAACGCCGAGAATCAGCAGCGCACCTACCAGCTGACCAAGGACCGGCTCGACGCCGGGCGCGGCACGGCGTTCGATACCGAGCGGGCGCAGGCGCAGCTCTCCTTCACGCTCGCCTCGATTCCCGCGCTCGAGTCGGCGGTGTCCGAGGCCCAGTACCAGGTCGGCGTGCTGGTCGGGCGGCCGCCGGCGGTTGTGGCGGCCGAGCTCAAGCCCGCGCCGCTGCCGGCGCTTCCCGCCCCGACCGCGATCGCCTCGGCGGACTCGGTGATCCGCCGCCGTCCCGACGTCACCGCCGCGGAGCGTCAGGTGGCCGCCGAGAACGCGCTGGTCGGCGCGGCCAAGGCGGAGTATCTCCCGCGTCTCAGCGTGGGTGGGCAGGTGGGATTCACAAACACCAGCCTCGACTCGTTCACCGACGATGCCGGGTTCCGCTACGCAGTCGGGCCGGTCATCACGTGGCCGGCGCTCAATCTGGGACGGGTGAAGGCCCGGGTGGATCAGTCGCGCGCGCGGGCGGCGGAGGCGGAGGCGCTTTACGGCCAGACGGTGCTGCTGGCGCAGCAGGAGGTGGAAACGGCGCTGTCCCGCTACCGCACGGCGCGGGAGCGGGTGGCGCAGGTCCAGAACGCCGCGTCGGCCAGCGAGCGCGCGGCCGAGCTGGCCCGGCTCCGCTTCACCGGCGGCGTGGCCGACTTTCTCCAGGTGCTCGACGCGGAGCGGACCCAGCTCGATGCGGAGGACCAGCTTGCCCAGGGGCGCACCGACGCGGCTACCGCGTACGCGGCGCTCTACAAGGCCCTCGGCGGAACCGCGCCGGTCTCGATCTCGAACTGACCCCCGGCGGTCGGGCGGGCGCGGCCCTCACCTCGGGGTCGCGCCCGCTTTCGTTTTCTGGCTCGCCAGGTCAGCCAGGCACGCCGTCGAAGAAGTCCACCACTCCGGTGTCCAGCGAGTACTCCGCCCCCACCACCAGCAGCCCGTCCTTCGAGATCAGGTGCTCCAGGATGGCCGATCCGTGCCGCAGATGATTGGCCGACGCGCGGATGTTGGCACGCACCGCGTGGCGGACCAACGCCTCGGGGTCGCGGGCGACGTCGGTTTGCAGCAGCGCCTCGACCGAAGGGCGGACCCGGTCCACGATGGACCGGAGATTGAGCGACTGGGTGTCGCGGGTGCGGCCGAGCTCCTCGAGGGTTGCGGTGATCGCCCCGCATTGAGAGTGCCCGAGGACCACCACCAGCCGGGTGTTGAACCGGGCCGCCGCGAACTCGACGCTGCCGACCTGCGAGGGGGCGACGATGTTGCCCGCCACCCGGATCACGAACAGATCGCCCAGTCCCTGATCGAACACCAGCTCGGCGGGGACCCGGGAGTCGGAACACCCCAGGATAATGGCGAACGGCTCCTGCGAGGTGGCCAGCTCGACGCGGCGGCGCTGGCTGACGTCGGCGCCGGAGGGCAGCGCATCGGAGACGAACCTGCGGTTGCCTTCGCGCAGTCGGGTCAGGGCTTCGTCGGCGGGAATCATGGCCTCTCTCGGTTCGGGATGCGGCTCCGTCCCAAGTTAGAGTGGCCGTGCCCCGCCCGCACGACCGCGCCGAATTCTTAACCTCGGCAGTCCATCCGCCGCATCGGGTACTCGATCCGCTTGACCCCGTCCTTCCCCGGTCCCTCGATCCAGGCGATGAGCGAGTCCGCCCCCTGGCGCCGGTATCCGATCCGCTGGGGGAAGTCGTGCGCGGGGTTCGCCACGGTGAAGCCGGCTTCGCCGATCTCGACCGAGCGGAACACGGCCTCCGCTTGGCCCGAGGGACGGGCGGTGTAGACCAGGGTGTCGCCGGCCAGGTCGAGCCGAAGCTGCTCGTACTCGCGCACTCGTCCGTCCACGGTCACGCGGCTGGCCCCCAGCATCATGCCTCCTCCGGGCGGCATCCACATCTCCACCCCGTGCCGCGCTCCCTGGCGCAGCTCCCAGCAGCCCGCCAGCCAGCCGGGCAGCTCTGCACGGGAGCCGTGCATCGCCGAGCCGGCCGCCACGAGGCCGAGCGCCACCGCCGCCGTCCGGACCACCATGGTCGATCTCCTCACGAGGGGGGAGCTGCAAGATGCACCCGTGTGGCCGAGACGCCTTGTACCGGCGCGACAGGCTACTCGGCCGCCTCGCCCCCGCTGAACGCGCGGGCGAGCTCGGGTCCGGTGCGGAAGAACACGGAAGGTGCGGCGCCGGCGAAGCGGTGGAAATCCCGGATCAGGTGGGCCTGGTCGAAGTATCCCACGCGCGGCGCCACCCGGGTCCACCGGCCCGGGGGAAGGCGCTCGAGCAGGCGGAAGGCGGCGCGGAAGCGGAGGATGCGGCGGAGCAGCGTCGGGTCGATCCCGACCTCCGCCCTGAAGCGGCGCTGAAGCGTCCGCGGCGTGAGTCCGACCGACCGTGCCAGCTCGCCGATGGTGCCGGGGCGGCCGGACTCCATGCGGGAGACCGCGCTCTCGACCGCGCCGGCGGGTCGAGGCGACAGGGCGCGGGCGAGCGCGGCGCAGAGGCTCGCCGCGCGACGGCAGGGGTCGGTCTCCGTCCGCACCGCATCGAGCAGGCGCGG
>DATCWW010000382.1:0-12656 GCA_036566145.1 Gemmatimonadales bacterium | reverse complement strand
CCAGCGTCGGCCGAATCTCCACCTCGCCCGCGTCCAGCCGCACGTCGGCCCACGTCAGCGCCAGCAGTTCGCCCACCCGCGCGCCACTCGTGAGCGCCAGCACCCACAACGGGTGCAGCGGGTCCGCATCGCGGGTCACGGCCCACAGCGCGTGCATCTGCCCGCCGTCCAGAATCGGCCGCTCCTGCCGCTCCTGCCGAGGAGCGAGCCCCACGCCGCTGCGGGTTCGCTGGGATCAACCCGTCCGGTCCGGGGCGAGCCCGCGCGCCGACGGTAGGGGCTCCCCCCGCGCGACGCCCGCCCGCACGGTGATCCGGCTCAATCAGTACGATCACCGGTGCGGGTAGGCCGCCCTCGACTGTCTATTTGATGGTCCAGGTGTACCGCGACTCCTTGGCCGGATAGTAGTAAGTGCCGACCACGACACCTGACTCACTGATCGCATCGGCGGAGTAGTAGTCATCCTCCTCGTAAGGCACGGAGAGCCGCGTCATGATCCCGTTGCGCCAGAATACCGCATCCCTACCGCTCTGGCCCACGGCCACACCGGCGTTGTTGATCGCCGATGCCGAGCCGGGGCCGAGGTCCGTCTTGGTGCCCCGGTACCAGATCGTTGCGTGCCCCTGCGCCGTCCCCACGACTTGACCGGCGGCATTGATGCCCGCCGCGGAGCTGTTCGCCCCAAGGTCGGCCATCCGTCCCTTGTCCCAGAGGAAGGCGTGATCCCCACTCCAACCCACCACCTGTCCAGCCTCGTTGATCCCCGTCGCTGCGCTGCCTTGCTTTCCGGGCAGCGTGCCGAGATCGGTCATGACACCCTTCTGCCATAGAAACGCGCGGGGGGACTCGTCAAACACCTTCGCGCTGTAGCCCACCACCTGGCCCGCATTGTTGATCGCCAACGGGTAGCTGGATTCCTTGCCGGGGAGGGTGCCAAGTTCCGTGAGGACGCCGTTATCCCAGAGAAGCGCGCGGTTCACGGACCCGTACTCGCCCACGGTCCAGCCGACGACCTGCCCTGAGGCGTTGATCGCGGAGGCCCAGTCCATCGGGCCCAGCTGAATTCCCGCGCCGGTCTTGTCGTCCCACAGACATGCGAAAATGTCATCTTCTCTATCCACCGCCCCCACAATCTTCCCGGCGGAATTGACCCCCGTGGCCCAGGAGCCATAACCGCTGGGGCACCGCCCCTTGATTTTGGCCGCGCTCACCCGCTCGGCTGGCTGATTCGGGTCGGGGCTCAACTGCTCACTGCACGCCGCCAAGAGCCCCACGGCGGCCAGGGTGACCAGGATCGGTACTCGCATATGCCCCTCGGCTTCAAGCATGGTAGATGTCGCCAAGGTCAGGATATCCGGAGGTACGGAATGGATGCTGAAGGCAAAATGAAGCATCCCTTAGACGGTGAGCAGGTCGGCGGCCCGGGGCGGCTTAAGCCTCGCGCCGGTTCGGCGGCGGCGCGGTATCGTCGAGTCGCTCCAATGGCCCGCCCTCGCGCTGTGCGCCCCGCTGCCGCGTCGGATATCTTTCCAGCCCTCCACCCAAGGTCGCTCGTGCAGTACAGCACACATTGCGCTTCCTGGGCTCGGCGCGATGGCCTCACCTGGGAGGCGTTCTCCGATGGCATCCCTATGGTGATCCGGCTCAACCAGTACGATCACCGGTGCGGGTATCCCCCAGCTTCGGCGCGGTCTACCCCACGTACCAGGGTCGCCCGCGCCTTGTTCCCACATGATGGACGGAGAGGTTACCGATGCGATTCCATACATTCCTGGCCGCCGCGATCACTGCTGCGATTGGCCTCACGGCCTGTGGGTCGGAAGAGAACCCAACTCAACCCTCCACTCGAACAGCCCCAGTGCGGGCCGTGCTCCGATCCGACGCTCAAGTCCAGACCACCCGTGCGGTGGTAATTCACCACGCCTCTTGTGCGCTGCTCGATGGATCGGGTGGCTTTGTCTCCAGCACTGAATCGAACAAGGTCGGCACACCCAGCGGTGTCGCGAGGTATTCCTGTCATGCCAAGAGTGTACCGGGGGCGACTGGCCGTGCCATCCACTACGACTCCCAGAACAACCCCGTTGAGGTGGATCTGGTCTGTGGCATCGAATTGCCGTCGGGCCTATTTCTCACGACCGACTGGAACGAGACCATATCGGCGACGGGCAACGCCACGCTGATCTGCCGCGTGCCGCAGGGGAGCGAGCCGACCGAGCCGTTCTGAGCAGCTACTGGGGCCGGGAGCCGGACACTACTCGGCGTCGGCAACGCTTCAGAAGGCGCGTGTCGCGGACCGGGGCTCCTCCGAGTCGACCGGCCTGCCCCGATCCAGTGAACGCCGCGCCACCACGTAGAGGCGCGGTCGCCGGATGGCCAAATTGCGTCCGCCGCCGTCGCGGTCAAGCCAAACAACTTCCTCCGTCCAGTGGCTTTGGCGGCTTCCACATCTATTCGTGTTTGCCCGTGTCGAGGCTCAGGCAAGGTCCGAAATCGTCCACCAGCGTCCGGCAGCTTGAGGCCAAAAAAGCGGCGAGACAACCGAAGTTATCTCGCCGTGATTCCACCGTTTGTGGTGTCCCGAATCAGCTTACTCCCGGATGCCCCCGGCGTGACTCGAACACGCGGCCAACAGTTTAGGAAACTGCTGCTCTATCCATCTGAGCTACGGGGGCAAGCAGTTACAATATAGCCCTTTACTGCGTTTCCCTCACGTGGCCTGTAGTTAGCCCCCCGGCGCGACCTGGACGGCAGCAAGGCGGCCTTGCAAGAACATCTCGGTCCGCGACGGAAGCAGCGATGATCAGGGCTCACCTACACGGTCAGGAGGGCGAAGCCGGGGGCCGTCCCGCCCAAGCGTTTGCGTCCCTCCAGCGGCCCGATCTCGAGCAGGAAGGTCCACCCCGCCAGGACTGCCCCCAGCCCCTGCGCCAGGCGCCCTGCGGCGGCAGCGGTGCCTCCGGTGGCCAGCACGTCATCCACCACCAGCACCTTGGTGGTGCGGCCCATCACGTCCCGATGGGCTTCCAGGGCGTCGGCCCCGTATTCGAGCTCGTACGCCTCGCTCACCCGCTCCCAGGGCAGCTTGCCCGGCTTCCTTGCCGGAACGAACCCGGCGCCGAGGCTGGCGGCCACGGCCCCGCCCAGGATGAAGCCTCGGGCCTCGATTCCCAGCACGTGGGTTACCCCGGCCCCGGCGAACGGCGCCGCCATCGCGGCGACGACCTCCTGGAAGAGCGGACCGTCGGCCAGGACCGGCGTGATGTCCTGGAACTGGATCCCAGGCTTGGGATGATCGGCAATCACCCGGAGAGTGGCGCGGACCCGGTCCGCCAGCGAGCGCGTAATCATCGAATGTCGAAGCTCCCCGACGGCAGCGCCTGCGCGACGCCGTCTTCCCGTTCCACTTGTTCGACCTGAGCGTGAGCCGGCCCCGCCCGGAGCAAGGCCTCCAGGCGATCGAGACCGGCCCGGTCTGCGCCGGCGGCCACCACCTCGACCCGGCCGTCCGGCAGATTGCGGGCGAACCCTGTGAGCCCCAGCCCGCGAGCATGCCGAGCGACGTACCAGCGAAACCCGACCCCCTGCACGATGCCCGACACCAGAAACCGGCTGGTCATGCCGGCCGTCGTCGGGCGCGCATCACCTCCACCACCATCGGCATGACGGAGATCGCGATGATCGCGAGGATCACCAGGGTGAAGTTCTTCCGCACCACCGGAATGTTGCCGAAGAAGTAGCCGCCCAGCACGAAGAGGCCCACCCACAGCACCGCCCCCACCACGTTGTAGGTGATGAATCGGGGATAGCTCATCGTCCCGATCCCCGCGACGAACGGGGCGAAGGTCCGGATGATGGGAATGAACCGGGCGATGATGATCGTCTTCCCTCCGTGGCGCTGGTAGAACTCCTGGGTGCGCTCGAGATACTCCCGGCGGAGAAACCGCACGTTGCCGCTGAAGGCACGTGGCCCCACGTAGGCGCCGACCCAGTAGTTCACCGTGTCCCCCACGATCGCGGCGGCGATCAGCAGCGCGATCACGAGCCACAGGTCGAGCGCGCCGAGGGCGGCGAAGGTCCCCGCGGCGAAGAGCAACGAGTCGCCCGGCAGGAAGGGGGTCACCACCAGTCCCGTCTCGCAGAACACGATCAGGAAGAGGATGAGGTGCGTGCCGGTGCCGTACTGCGCGATCACCTGGCTCAGGTGGGTGTCCAGGTGCAGGAAGATGTCCACGAAACGGCGCAACAGGTCCATCGGGTCTCCTGTCGACTAGCGGAAGCCGAACTCGCCCAGCAGCGGCACGAAGCGTACGTCGGCGACGGTGCTGGTGTGGAGCTGGTCGCCCTCTCGCCGCACCAGCGTCAGCGTCTGGCTGGCCCGGTCGCCCAGCGGAATCACCATGCGCCCGCCGGGGGCGAGCTGCTCCACCAGCGGAGCCGGGATCTCCGGCGACGCCGCCGCCACCAGGATCGCGTCGTACGGCGCGAACGGGCGCCATCCCAGCGTGCCGTCCCCCACCAGCACGGTGACGTTGCGCACCCCGGCCCGCTCCAGCGCCTCCCGCGCGCCCTGGGCCAGCCCGGGAATCCGCTCGACCCCGAACACCGCGTCGCACAGCACGGCGAGGAGCGCGGTCTGGTAGCCGGAGCCCACGCCGATCTCCAGCGCCCGCTCCCGTCCGGTCAGCGCCAGGAGCTCGAGGTAGCGGGCCTGCACCCAGGGCTGGGAGATCGTCTGGCCGCCCCCGATCGGGAGGGCCGCGTCGTCGTAGGCCCGGTGCCGCACGCTGGCGGGAACGAACAGGTGGCGCGGCACCATCCGTACGGCGCGGAGCACCGCGAGGTCGCGAATGCCCTTGTCCCGGAGGGTCTCGACCAGGCGCTCGCGGTAGCCGCCGTAGCCGTCCCCTTCTCCTAGTCCTCCAGCGCCCATCCCCGCACCGTTTCGATCAGCCGGTAGTTGGTCAGATCCATGTGCAGCGGGGTGAGCGAGATGTACCCGGCCGCCACGGCGAGGTGGTCGGCGTTCTCCCCGCCCGTCCAGGTGATCGTGCCCCCGCCGATCCAGAAGATCTCCCGGCCCCACGGGTCCTTCATCCGGGTCAGCGACTCGGAGAAGTAGCGGCTGCCCAGCTTGGTGACCTGCACCCCAAGCACCTGTGCCGACGGCACCGGGGGAAGGTTGATGTTGAGCAGCGTCTGCTCCGGGAAGTCGGGCACCGCGGTGATGCGCCGGACCAGCTGCAGCAGCCGGTCTCGGTAGGTATCCATGGTCTCCGGGTGGTTGCCCACGAACGAGATTCCGATCCCCGGCACTCCCAGGGTGACCGCCTCCATGGCGGCGGCCACCGTGCCCGAATAGAGCACGTCCTCCCCCATGTTGGGACCGTGGTTCACGCCGGAGAAGACGAAGTCGGGACGCTCCGGCATCAAGGCCTGGATCGCGAGCATGACGCAGTCGGTCGGAGTGCCGTCGATCTGCCAGGCCCCATCGGGGCGCCGGGCGGGACGGAGCGGCCGGTGCAGCGTGAGCGAATGGGACGTTCCGCTCTGCTCCCGGTCGGGCGCGACGACGGTGACCGTAGCCACCTCGCGGCACACGTCGGCCAGCAACGCCAGCCCCGGGGCCAGGATACCGTCGTCGTTGGTGACCAGGATGTTCATGGCAGCGGAAGAAAAGGGGGGGAAAGGGGAAAGGGGAAGGGCGAAAGGCGAAAGAGGAGTAGCCCGGTCCTCCGAGCTCACCCCCTTCCCTTTTCGCCCTTGCCCTTTCCCCGCGCCGGGGGTTCCGGCGTCGGCGGCACCGGTAGTGGAACCGGCGGCGCCTTCCCGTCCAGAATCGCGAGCGCCTCCTCCAGCGTCGCACGCGCCTCGGCGGCGAGCTCGGACTCGAACGCCCGGCGCGCGCTGGTGCGCAGGTCTCCGGTGCGCCGGTACTGGTCGATCCGCTGCCGCGCGCCGTCGATGGTGAATTTCTCGGTGTACAGCAGGTGCTTCACCAGCATGATGAGCTCGACCTCGCGGCTCTTGTAGACCCGATTGCCGCTCCGGTTCTTGGCTGGATTGAGGAAGCGGAACTGGCTCTCCCAGTAGCGCAGCACGTGCGGCTTGAGGTCGGTGAGGGTGCAGACCTCCCCGATCGAGTAGAACTCCTGCACCGGACGGCTCGTGCTCGTTATCGCCATTGCTCCGCCTTGAGTTCCCGGGTCATGAGCTCGGCCACCGCATCCCGCGGCGGCTTGTCCTGAAACAGCACCTCACAAACCTTCTCGGTGATCGGCAGCTCGACCCCCATGCGGCGGCCCAGCGCGGCGCCCGCGAGCGAGGTGTTGGCCCCCTCCGCCACCGAGCGATGGCTCGCCCGGTAATCGGCGAACCGGTCGCCCTGCGCCAGCGCGACCCCCAGGCTCCGGTTCCGGCTCAGGCTCCCGGTCGTGGTGAGCACCAGGTCGCCCATTCCGGCGAGGCCGGCGAACGTGAGCGCGTCGGCGCCCATGCGCACCCCGAGCCGGGTGATCTCGGCCAGGCCCCGGGTGATGAGCGCGGCCCGTGGGTTGTGCCCGAGGCCGAGGCCTTCGAGAATCCCCGCCGCGATCGCGATCACGTTCTTGAGCGCCCCGCCCAGCTCCACGCCCTTGACGTCCCGGTTCGAGTACACCCGGAACCGCGGAGTGGCGAACACGGCCTGCGCGTCGCGCGCCGTCGCCTCCTCCGTGGCGGCGGCCACCACCGCGGTGGGCTGCCCCTGGCAGACCTCCACCGCGAAGCTGGGGCCGCTCAGCACCGCGAAGCGCGCCTGCGGCAGGCACTCGGCGAACACCTGCGACATCAGCGCCAGCGACTCGGCCTCGATGCCCTTGGTAGCGCTCACCACCAGCGTGCCGTCCCGCACCGCCCCGGCGAGCGGCGTCACCACCGCGCGCACCGCGTGGCTCGGCGGAGCCGAGACGACGACCTCGGCGCCTTTCACCGCCTCGGCGGCGTCGCCGGTGGCCCGGAGTCCCGGCGCGAGCCGCACGCCCGCAAGGAACACCGGATTCTCGTGCGTCCGGTTGATCGCGTCCGCTACGTCCGGCTCGAAGGCCCAGAGCCGGACGTCGTCGCCCTTGCACGCCAGCAGGTTGGCCAGGGTAGTGCCCCAGCTTCCCGCGCCCAGCACCGCGACGCGGGTCACGGGCGCGCGGGCGGAGCCGCGCGCCGGCCGAACCGGTTCTCGGTCCCGTGGAGCAGGCGCTTGATGTTGGCGCGATGGAACCAGATGATCGCCGTCGCGACCAGCACGTCCACCCAGAGGATCTCCGGCCGGTCGGGGCGCTCGAGCAGGTACACGGCCACCGGGAACACCGCCGCGGCCGCGATGCTGCCGAGCGACACGTAGCCCGTGGCAAACACCAGCACCACCCACACCAGCGCCGCGACGCCGAGGGCGGCCGGGGTGAGCGCGAGCATGACGCCGGCCGCGGTCGCGACCCCCTTCCCTCCCCGGAACCGCACGAACACCGAGAAGACGTGACCCACGATGGCCACCACGCCGCACAGGAGCGCCACCAGCTGCGAGGGCGAGATCCGTGGCGCGAACACCAGGACCGGGATCGCCCCCTTCGCCGCGTCGAACAGTCCCACCGGCACCGCGAAGCGCCAGCCCAGGACCCGATACAGGTTGGTCGCGCCGAGATTCCGGCTGCCGTGCTCCCGCAGATCGATCCCGCGAAACACGCGGGCCGCCAGGTAGCTGGTCGGAATCGCGCCCAGGAGATAGGAGGCGAGCAGCCAGGGCGCCGCGGCGCTCGCACTCACCGGCGGGCGCCGCGGCTGGTGAAGCGAAGCCGCACCGGGGCTCCGGTGAACGGCCATGCCTCGCGAAATCCGTTCGCCAGATAGCGCTGGTATGACTCCGGCACGTCGTCGGGCCGGTTGGTCACGATCGCGAAGGTGGGCGGCGCGATGCCGATCTGCGACGCGTAGAGCAGCTTCACCTCCTCACCCGGCTTCTGCGGCGGCGCGGCCCGCTCGAGCAGCGCCCCCAGCACCCGGTTGACCTCCGCGGTGGGGACTCGCCGCTCCCGGCCTTCGGCCACCTCGAGGATGAGCTCGAGCACCTTGCGGGCGCGCTGCCCGGTGAGCGAGGAGACGTAGACGAACGGCACGTGGCGGAGAAACGGCGCCTTGGTGATCAGCTCCTCCTGCCCCCGATGCGCCGTGTTCGCGTCTTTCTCCTCGATCAGGTCCCACTTGTTCACCACCACGATGAGCCCGCACCCATGCTCCCAGGCCTGCGTCGCGATGCGGAGGTCCTGATTGTGCAGACCGACCGAGGCATCCACCACCAGCACGCAGACCTGCGCCCGCTCGACCGCGCGCTCGGTGCGCAGCGTGGAGTAGAACTCCAGGTCATCCTCTACTTTAGCTCGGCGCCGTAAGCCTGCGGTGTCAATGAAGTTGAGATTCTTTCCGTTATACCGCAAGAGGCTGTCGATGGCGTCGCGCGTGGTGCCGGCCTCGGGCGCGACGACGTGGCGCTCCTGGCCCAGCAGCCGATTCACCAGCGAGGACTTCCCCACGTTCGGCCGGCCCACGACCGCGACGTCGATCGTGTTCTCGTCTTCCGCCGGGTCGTAGGCCGGCAGGCGCTCGACCACCGCGTCGAGGAGGTCGCCGCTCCCCTTTCCGATCGCGGCGCTCACCCCGACCGGCTCGCCCAGGCCCAGCTCGAAGAACTCGTAGATCGCCTGGCTCCGCTCGAGGTCGTCGAGCTTGTTGACCGCGAGCAGGACCGGTACTCGGGTGCGCCGGAGCCGCTCGGCGATCGCCTGGTCTACCGGCTGCACCCCCTCCTTCCCGTCCACCAGGAAGACCACGAGGTCCGACTCGTCGAGCGCGAACTCGACCTGTTGCCGGATGGCGCGGTCCATCGAGTCGTGGGAGTCGGGAACCAGACCGCCGGTGTCCACCAGCCAGAAATGGCGGCCCTGCCATTCCGCATCGCCGAAGTGCCGGTCGCGGGTCGTGCCCGGCCGCTCCGACACGATCGCCGGCCGGCCGCCCAGAATGCGGTTGAAGAGAGTGGACTTGCCGACGTTGGGGCGGCCGACGATGGCCACCGTGGGTTTGCTCACGCCGCCGCCGGCAGGCCGAGCGCGTCGGCGAAATCCTTCGAGAGGCGAAGCTCGGCGGGCACTTCGGCGCGGAGGACCGCCAGGCTCATGCTGTCGATGAAGAGCCCATCGTCGTTGACCGACTCACCGGGCAGGAGCACCAGATCGAGATCGCCGCGCGAGCGGAGCGCGTCGGCGAACGCCTGGCCGGGCAGCAGTCCCGCCGTCGTCACCGACGCGCCGAAGAGCGGATTCTCCAGCGCGATCAGCTCGAAGGCCGCGCCGGTGGCGGTCTGGAGCGGCTCGAGGACCATCGGCATGAGCTGCCCCATCGCGGTGCCGGTCACGACACCGATCCTCCGCCCGCTCCACTGCCCCAGCCCGCCCGCCTCGCTCGCGATGCGGCGCTGCAGCCAGCGCACCGACCCGACGCCGTTCTCGACCTGCTCGAAGTCGTCGTAGATCTCGGCCGGGGGCAGCTCGACCCCGGCACGCAGGTAGAGCTCGTCGGCGCCGTACGCCCAGTGCCTGCCGCGCTCCCGCCGCGCCGTCGCGGACCGCTCGTCGATCACCTCGATCGCGGCCCGGCACTCCGCCTCGGTTGGCTCCCGGACGAGGTGGTGCTTGCTGTACTCGGTGAGTCCGACCGGGACGACGGAGCACCCCAGGATGGCCGGGCCGAACGCGTACAGCTCGTCCAGCGTCTGTCGCAGCACCGGCCCGTCGTTCACCCCGGGCGACATCACGATCTGGGTGTGGAAATCGATCCCGTGGTCGGCGAACTGTCGCAGCTGGGGAAGGATGTCCGGCGCGGTCGGGTTCCGGAGCAGGTAGCGGCGCACCACCGGATCGGTCGCGTGGACCGAGACGTAGAGCGGACTCAGCCGGTACTCGATGATCCGCTCGACGTCGCGCGACTTCAGGTTCGTCAGCGTGGCGAAGTTGCCGTAGCGGAACGACAGCCGGTAATCGTCGTCGCGGATGTAGAGCACGTCGCGCAGGCCGTCGGGCAGGCCGTCGACGAAGCAGAAGTCACAGCGGTTGGCGCAGCGGCGGATCCGGGCCGGCTCGAGGCTCACGCCGATCGGCTCGCCCAGCGGGCGCTCGATGTCGTATTCGATCTCCTCGCCGTCGGGCTGGCGGACGTGCAGGAGGATCTCCTCCTCGGCGGTGAGGAACTCCCAGTCCAGGAAGTCCTCCAGCTCCCGTCCATTGACGGTGAGGAGCTGCGTGCCTTCCTGGAGACCCAGCTCGGCGGCGATCGAATCGGGATGGACGGCGGTGACTTTGAGCACGCCGGAAAATGTGGGAGACTGCCGGTAAATTCAAGTGTTTCGCACACTTCAACGCAACGAATCAAGTGTTTTCTCAGGGTCCGTCGGGACCTCCCCGGCTGTACGATCCGTCGGGCTGGAGGACCCAGGCTTGGGGATCGGCCAGCTCCCGGTCCAGCTGTGTCCTGAGCCGCTCGCGCGCCACCGAGTCTTCCACCGGCACCACTGCTTCGATCCGACGCCGCAGGTTGCGCGGGCGCCAGTCCGCCGAGCCGATGTAGTGCCGCGCGCGCTCGGGGGGCCCGAACTCGTAGATCCGGGCATGCTCCAGAAACCGGCCGAGTCGGCTCACCACGCGGATACGCTCGGAGACACCGGGCACGCCGGGACGAAGGGTACAGATCCCGCGGACGACCAGCTCGATCGTGACACCGGCCTGGGACGCCGAGTAGAGCGTCTGGACCACCTGGACATCGGCGACGCCGTTGAGCTTGGCCCGAATGCGCGCCGTCTCACCCGCGCGAGCCCTCGCGGCCTCGGCGTCGATCGTCTCCAGCAGCCAGGGGAGCAGTCCTGCCGGCGCGACGTGCAGCCGGCGGAACGCGCCCGACGGCGCGTGACTCGAGCCGGTCAGCTGATTGAAGAGGTCGTTCACGTCCGCCGCCAGATCCGGATCGGCGGAGAAGAGGCCCAGGTCGGTGTAGACCCGTGCGGTCGCCGCGTTGTAGTTGCCGGTACCGACGTGGACGTAGCGCCGGAGCGCGTCGCCCTCGCGCCGCACCACCAGCGCCAGCTTCGCGTGGTTCTTGAGTCCCACCACGCCGTAGGCCAGGTTCGCGCCCGCCTCCTCGAGGCGCCGGACCCAGCCGGCGTTCCGGGCCTCGTCGAAGCGCGCCTTGAGTTCGACGAAAAGCGAGACGTCCTTTCCCCGCCGGAGGGCCGCCAGCAGCGACTCCACCACCGGTGAGCGCTCGCCGACGCGATACAGCGTCGCGCGGATGCCCACGACCGCTGGATCTTGGGCGGCATCCGCGAAGAACCGACCGACCGTCCGGTCGAAGCCGTCATACGGGTGATGCACCACGCGTTCCCGCTCATCGAGCAGACGCCAGAGGTCGACGCCGGGGGGGAACGGATCGGCTCCCTGCAGGGGAGCGTAGCGGCCGCCCGTCACCGGCGCGTCGAGCAGCTCGCGGAGGCCGCGGAGATCGAGCAGGCCCGGGACGGCCAGCACGTCACGCTCGGTCAGGGCACCGGCTTCGGCCCCGGGCTCGAAGCGAAGCTCCCAGAGCAGGCGCTCCCGCACCGCGGCCGGCATCCGCCGCTCCACCTCGATCCGCATCACCGCGTTCGCCGCCCGCCGGCCCACCGCTTCCTCGATGGCCTGGAGCAGATTGCCCGCCCGGTCCTCGACCAGCTCGAGGTCGGCCGCGCGGGTGAGGCGGAAGAGGTGCGCTTCCACCACCTGCCGGCCGGGGTAGAGGGCCCCGACATTCGCCCGAACGACCTCCTCCAGCGGGATGAGGTCCGACCCGCCGGTGACCGGCAGGAACCGCGGCAGTCGCTCGGGAAGCTTGACGACCGCGAGGTGCATCGGCCCGTCCTCGCCGTCCCGAAGCAGCACCGCCAGCAGGAGCACCAGTCCGGGCAGCACCTGCACCGGGAAGCCGGGCGCCACGGTAATGGCGCGCGGGGCAAGGGACGGAAAAATCTCCCGCCCGAACCGTTCCGTCAGCAGGGCGCGCTCGGCCGGCGCCACGTCGTTCCACGTGCGGATCCGAATCCCCTCGGCGGCCAGGCGCGCCAGGCACTGTTCCGCCTGGCGGTACTGCCGCTCCACCAGCTGCACCACGCGGATGGTGAGCGCCTCGAGCCGTCCGGCGTCCACCTCGGCGCCGCGCCGCTTGAGGGCACCGACGTTCACCATGTAGAACTCGTCGAGGTTGGCGCTCACGATGGCGAGGAAGCCGAGCCGCTCGAGCAGCGGCGTGGACTCGTCCTCCGCCAGCGCCAGCACGCGTCGGTTGAACTCCAGCGCGCTGGCGTCCTCGTCCAGCAGCGTCTCGGGGTCGGCCACGGTGTCGGGCACCGGCAGCGCCGCGTGGCTCGGGCGGGCCGGAGCCGGAGCGCGTCCCTCGCTGAAGAGGTCGGAGCGGGAGGCCAGCGCCAAGGCCACCATGGTTTCCGGGTGGTCGAACCCCGGCGCCCCCGCCCGGCTCAGGGCATCGACCACCGGGACCCACACGATGCCGTCTCCCGAACCGTCCTGGCGCAGGCGCCGCGCCAGCCA
>DATCWW010000379.1:0-3086 GCA_036566145.1 Gemmatimonadales bacterium | reverse complement strand
GGCGTCCGGATCGACAGTGGCGACCTCGACCGGCTGAGTCGGGCGGTCCGGCGGGTGCTGGACGACGGCGGCGCCGCGGACGTGCCGATCGTCGTCAGCGGCGGCCTGGACGAGCACGACGTGGCACGGCTGGTGTCCGCCGGCGCTCCCATCGGCGCGTTCGGCCTCGGGACCCGCATCGACACCTCGGCGGATGCCCCGTTCCTCGACCTGGTCTACAAGCTCGTGCGAGTGGACGGCCGCGACGTACTCAAGCTCAGCACCGGCAAGGAATCGTGGGTGGGCCCCAAGGCGGTTCACCGATTCACCGGGGCCGAAGGCAGCTTCGCGCAGGACCGCCTGGCGGCCGCGGATGAGCCGGTGCCGGCGGGCGCCGTGACGCTCCTGTCGCCGGTGATGGAGCGGGGCGAGCTGCTACGGACCCACCCCACGCTCGAGGAAATTCGGTCCCGGGCGGCGGACCAGGTGGCCGGGCTGGCCGAGCCGATCCGACGCCTGAGCGGTGCCGGGAACTACCCGGTGGAGATCAGTCCAGTGCTGCGGGCACGTCAGGCGGCGGCGCGGGCGGGACGCTGACGCGCGTCCCACCCGCGCCTCTTCGCTACGGAGTGAGCCCGATGTCCTGCGGGATGTTGAAGAACCAGACCTGAGCGTTGCGCAGGCCGCTATTGTCGTAACTCCACAGATAATCCAACCCGTCGTCGTCGAACAGAAAGATGCGCTTGTCGCAGGTAGTGTCCCCGTCCAGGTCGGCACAGATGGTGAGCAGCTCCCGCGACACATTGTAGACCTTCGGCTTGCCCGGCTGCCGTTCGACTGTGACGGTCTCCAGCGAGCAATACTCTCCGCTCGGCGCCGCGCCGTCCGCCCCGTCCGGGTCACCCTCGACACAGCTGGTGAACTTCGCGGAACCGTGGGGGGTACCCAGTGTGCGCACCCAGATCCCGTAGCTGGTGACGCCGTCGTCGTCCGGATCGGGGTCGGGCAGCTGGAAGAGCCCCCCGTTGTTGTCGGTCGCATTCGCATCCAGGATGTCGAACGGGCCCTCCTGCAGGTTGATCGTCGACTTACCCCAGAGCTTGACGAACATGCGCTTCCCTTGATCGCCGGTCATCGACGGCGTCTTGTCCCGTGGGACCCCAATCAGGTTGAACTTGTACTCCTTGGTCGACGGGTTGGCCGGGAGGCCGCTAGCCAGGGCCGGACGGTCGACGGTTTCCGGAGCCATGGCGCGGTCGCCATCGCAGCCGAGGAGCAGGATGGTACCGAGCAGCAGTACGAGGGCGGACATGGGGCGATAGGTGGGCGACATGGTGCCTCCCTGCGACGAGGGTTGTGCGGGCCGGCGAACGACGGAGCTGGCTTGCGAGGGTGAGGAACACGACGGTAAAGCGGGTTGGAACGGCGCAAGAGGAAGGCCAGCACGAGTGCCGATCGCTGCACCGGAGTGAACCGCTGGTGACGCCGCGCCATCTCGCGGTTCGTACTCCGGGAATGCAAGCGCTGTCAGGTCAGTCCTTGTGGCGAACCTCGGCAGAGGGGGCAGAATGCGCAGGACCCAGGCAAGCGAACGGGCCGCCGTGCCCGGCAGCCCGTCAGCTCAACGATCCCCGATGGTTCCGGGGCGGGCGGGAGCCGATCAGAAGCTCGCCGTCACCCCACCCAGCACCCGGCGTCCGATCACCGAGCCGCCGAACAGCTGGTAGCGCTGCTGGTCCAGCAGGTTGGTGGCGGTGGCGTGCAGCCGGACGTAGTTGCTGATCTGGTAGCCCGCGCTCAGGCTGATCAGCTCGGCGGCGGGGACGTAACCCTGAAAGATACCGGCCGCCCAGGGATAGCCGTCCACCAGCCGCGCCGTGATGTTGCCGTCGAACCCCTGCCTGCCGGCGTAGCTCACCGACACCGTCATCTTCTTGCTGGGGGTGTTGGGGAGCAGCTGGTCACCCAGCGCGGCGCTGCCCTCGTCCACGTCGAAATCGAAGCCGGTGAACGACACGTCGCCCCGGAACTCGGAGGAGATCTGGTAGCCCAGGCCGAGCTCGATGCCTTGTTCGGTCACCTCGCCGGCGTTGGTGTAGGAGAGCACCAGCGCCCGGGTGCCACCCGGGAGGGTGGCCAGCGCGTTGGCGCCCTGCACCTGGGTGCCGGCCTGCAGCGCCGAGTAGGCACCGAGCAGCTGCGGGATCGGCGCGCGGAGCGGATGATTCGCCGGGAGGCCGAGCGCGGTCAGCCGGGCGTCGAGTGCCTGGAGCTCGGCGGGAACGTTCACCTGATCGGTGAGAGCGTAGCTGGGGTAGAGCGCCTGATTGACCCCCGGCAGTAGGTCGGTGACAAAGTTGCTCATCCGATTGACGTACGAGTCCACCGTGAAGGTGAACTTGCCGGCGCTTCCCTTGTAGCCCCACTCCCAGCCGGTGACCGTTTCCACATCGAGCTTCGGATTCCCCAGCGCCAGCGCCTGGGTCTCCGGGGAGAAGTTCCAGGGCAGATTCTGCGTGATGGTCAGATCGGCCACGAATGGCGCCACCGGGCTGTTGAGCACCGCCGCGTAGTACTGCTCGATGCCGCCCTCCACCTGGGCCGGCCCCGGGCTCGCCTCGGCGACCGGCACCCGAAGGAAGAACTCGCTGTAGTTGGGCGTCTGGAACGCCCGGTTGACCGAGAAGCGGATCGAGTGGTTCGCGTTCGGGCTGAACACCAGCGCGCCCTTGGGCGAGAACTGGCCGTCGATCAGGTCTCCGTCGTCGAAGCGCGCGGCGCCCACCAGGCGCCACTTGGGCGCGATCTTGTACTCCACCTGCCCATAGGCCGAGTACAGATTGTCGCTCCGGTCGTCGTCGGCCGGGTTCATCAGGGTGCCGCTGGTGTTGACTTGGGTGTTCCGCACCGAGGCGCCGTACACCACTCGTCCACGGTCGCCGTTGAAGAGCCAGTTGTTCTGCCCTTCCAGGTGGAAGATGTCGGAGCGCTCTTCGATTTCCTGCCCCGAGGCAAGGGAGAACTGCGGCTCGATGGAGGTGCGGCTGTTCCAGTAGGCGAACACGTTGAAGCGCTCGGCCGCCATCGACACCCGGGCGTAGGGCTTG
>DATCWW010000321.1:0-6978 GCA_036566145.1 Gemmatimonadales bacterium | reverse complement strand
CCACTTCGCGATCACCGACATCGCGGTCGTGCCGGGATAGGGCGGCGCGCCGGCCAGCATCTCGTAGAGCACCGCGGCGAGCGAGTAAATGTCGGTTCGGGCATCCACCGCCATCGCCCCGTCCGCCTGCTCGGGGCTCATGTAGGCGGGCGTGCCCATGGTCGCGCCGCCCTTGGTGATGTTCTCGTCGCCGTCCGCGGCGCGGGCGATCCCGAAGTCGGCGACCAGGGTATTGCCGTCCCGGGTGAGGAGGAGGTTCTCCGGCTTCACGTCGCGGTGGATGACCCCCTGCTCGTGGGCGTACTGCAGCGCCTCCGCCGCGTCGCGGGTGATGCGGAGCGCCTCGCCCACCGAGAGCCGGCCCTCGCGCCGGAGCCGGTCCCGAAGCGACTCGCCGTCCACGTACGGCATGGTGAACCAGAGGCGGCCGGAAGTCTCGCCCGAGTCGTGGACCGCGAGGATGTGGGGATGCTGCAGACGGGCGACGAGGCGGATCTCGCGCTGGAACCGGTCGGCGCCGAGCGAGGCGGCGAGCTCCGGCAGCAGCACCTTGAGCGCGACCGGGCGGTCGTGCTTGAGGTCCCGCGCGAGGTAGACCACGGCCATGCCCCCGCGCCCGAGCTCGCGCTCGAGGGCGTAGCGGCTGGCGAGTCCCGACTGGAGCAGGGCCTGCGTGTCCACCGGAAGCGGGCCTCAGTGAAGGGCTGTGGAGCAAATTTCGGTGGGCCGAGGGAGGGGGCGCCAGCCCCCACTCGGGTATGTCGTTGTCCCGGGCCAAGCTGCGGGTCCATCTGCCGCCGTACTGGAGGCGCAGCTGGTGGGGAGGAGCGGGCTGGTGGAGACTCAGCCAATGGTGCCGCCGGTGGCCCCGGCGCCCCGGCGCCCCGGCGCCCGTTACCTTCCTCAGCATGAACCTCAAGGCAGTGCTCACGGCCTCGGCGTTCTACCTGGGCCTCGTCGGGCTAGGCGTCCTGTTCGTTCCGCAGTACTTCGGCATCGGCGCGGTCCCGGCCGACGCGCCCCCCGCGCTGATCGCCTTCCTCCGAATCTTCGCCGGTCCCTGTCTCGGCATCGCCGTGCTCAACTGGATGACGCGTGATGCGGAGCCGTCCCCGGTGCGGAATGCCATCATCCTGGCCAACATCGTCGGATTCGGGTGCGTGACGGCAACGGACGTGTGGGGAGTGTTCAGCGGGGACGCCCGGCCGATCGCCAAGGCCTTTCTCGTGGTCCATCTGCTGTTCACGCTCGCCTTCGTCCTCGCGGGACGCGCCGCGAGACGCGTGACGGAAAGAGGCCTCCCGTGATCACGGTAATCGCCCTCGTCGCCGGCGTCGTCCTCGCGACCCCCTTCCTCAGCCGTGCTCGCGCTCGGCTGGGCGATGCATGTGGTCTGGGACGTGGCGCTCCACCTGAAGGGCGCGGGCGCCGGGTACACACCGTTCTGGTATCCGTGGGGCTGCGCCAGCTTCGACCTGATGGTGGGGGCGCGGTGCTGGCGTCGGGTGCCCGCCGGGAGTGGCGCCTCGGACGGCAAGCGGAATGATCGCTGTCGCCCTCATCCGCCGCTGCTCGGCCAGGCGCCGGCCCCGGTTCTGCCGGCAGGCGGCGTCCTGGTGCCTGCGGAAACGATGGCGAGCCCCCGCGCCGCGAACGACGCATCCCAACGACGCGCTCGAAGCGCTGGTTTCCGTCACCACGGAATTGCCTTGCGGTCGTGGAAGAAGGTTCCGGTCGGCCCGCCGTCGGGGAGCGTGGCGCACCAGACGATCGTGTCGGCCCCCTCGCCCACCGAGCGCGGCGCGGACGCGCCGCCCATGTCCGTCCGGACCCAGCCTGGGTCTACTGCGTTGACCAGCACGTTCCGTCCGCGGCCCGCGTGGGCCAGCAGCAGGGTGAGGGCGTTGAGCGCCGCCTTCGACACCGAGTAGGTCGGAGCGTAGTCGGTCATCCCGGCGAGCTGCCCCGCGCCGGAGGAGACGTTGACGATCCGGCCGTAGCGCCTCCGCAGCATCCCCGGCATCAGCGCCTGACACAGCCCGAGCGGCCCGTACGCGTTCGTCTCCATGGAGCGGCGGAAATGCTCCGGCGGCGCGGTGAGCACGCTGTCGTCCTCGCCGAGCAGCACGGCGGCGTTGTTGACCAGGACGTCGACGTCCACGGAGAGGCTCCGGATGGCGCGCTCGTCGGTGACGTCGAGGATCACCGGCTCGACCTGTGCGCCGTCGCGCCGGAGGAGATCCGCCGCCTGTTCGACGGCCTGCCGGTCCCGCGCGGACAGCAGGACCCGGAGGCCGAGCGTGCCAAGCCTGCGGCAGACTTCGAGTCCGATGCCCCGGCTGCCGCCGGTGACGAGCGCGGTCCTCATGCCCTGAGGAGCGGAAGCAGCACGCCGATGAAGACGCTCGTACCGTCCAGGAGCGCGTGCGCGATCGCCAGCGGCACCACCCGGCGAAGCCGCAGATACAGGATCGCCTGCAGGACCGTGTTCGGCACCGCCGAGAGCAGCCGGAACGCCATGAACTTCGGATCGAAGGTCAGCGGCATGAACGCGTGCTGGCCCGCCCAGACGAACGCCACGATGGCGATCGCCGGGGCCGTGCTGCGAAAGAGCGCCTGGAAGCGGGGGAGCAGGTAGCCATTGTAGGTCGTCTGCTCGGTCAGCCCCCAGACGAACGGGAAGACCAGCACTCCATAGAGGGCGGCCGGCAGGGGCAGCTGGCCGAAGAGGTACGGCTGCCCCGGCGTCCCGTACAGGAGCCAGCTGGCGCCGTACACGCCGCCGAGAATGAACAGGAGGCTCGGCACGGTGAGCACGAGGCCGAGAAGGACATCGCGGACGAGTCGCGACCGGTCGAAGCCGACCAGGTCGAACAGACCGATGCCCTCGCGCCGGGTGAGCCGCCAGAGCATCGCCAGGCACCCGGCGTCGATCAGGGTCCCGTACACCGGGAACCACGGCTCGGCGTCATGCCATGGGGTGGGCGACGAGCGCAGGGCGAAGATGCCGGCGACGAGCGCTTGGGCGGCGAGCGCGCAGGCGGTGCGGGTGCACAGCATCAGGGTGAGGCTGCGCCAGGTCGGGGTCGTCACCTGCTCAGGCCGCCATCTCCCGAAGGGTTGCGGCCAGCCCCTCCCTCACACTCGGGTACCGCGGCCGCCAGCCGGTCTCGTCCCGGAGCTTTCGGTTGGAGATCCGCTGCGAGCGCGCCAGCGCCCGCGCCACGCCGAACAGCGGCGTGATCCAGGCGGGCGGGAAGCGCGGCGGCCTGGCGCCGATCAGCGTGGCCAGTGTTCCGGCGTAGACCTCCCGCCGCACCGGTTCGTCGTCCGCGACGTTGTACGCGCCCGCCCGGGCGCGGAGCGCGGCGACGACGGCCGCGGCAGCGTCGTCGTGCGACACCGACGAGATGAACCCATGCGGGCTTCCCGGCATCGGCGCCCAGCCCAGCCGCAGCGCCTTGAGGAAGTCTCTCAGCGGGTAGGAGTCGGGGCCGTAGAAGGCGGCGAACCGCACGATGACGCCGATCCGCCCGGCGTCGCCGAACCGGCGAGCGGATGCCTCGGCATCGAGGATGGTCCGGTTGTAGACCTCGGGCTCGAGCGGGACCGACTCGTCGATCCACTCCTCGCCCCGGTCGGGATAGGCGGGGGCGAACGACTCCTGCACCAGCCGCGGGACGTCGCTCGCCAGCGCGGCCTGGACCAGGTTGCGGGAGCCCTCCCGCCGAATCCGGTCATTTTCCCGCCAGGCCCGGCGGACCAGCATCCTGGCCGACGACGGCGGCATGTGGGTGGCGAGGTTGATCACGGCGTCCTGATCCCCGAGCGCCGGAGCCAGGGTGGCGGGGTCGAAGAGGTCCACCGGCTTCGCCTGCACGTCGCCCCAGGGAATCGGCCGGCGGCGGTTCCTCCGGACGGCGACAGTCACTTCGTGCCCCTGGGCCAGCAGCAGCGGCACCACCCGCCGGCCGATCACTCCGGTGGCGCCGGTAACGAGGACCTTCATTCTGCGGACTATAATCGCGGGAACGCCCTGGCGGCTCGTGGTCAACCAGGCTGGTCCAGCAGCCGCTGCAGCAGCAGCCGGGACTTCCGCCAGTCCCCCTGAACCGTTCCGTCCGAGACGCCGATACACGGGGGCTTGGGACGATTGAAGCCTGTTGGATCGCCTTACCCTTGCCCCTCTCTGTCTCCCGACCTACACTGGGGTCGCCGTGCCGCTTCCGCATCACTCGCCGGCAGCCTCGTATCTCACGTTCGTTCCGCAATGCAGCGCGTCATCCTACTCAGGCTGGAGATTCGCATATGAGAAGGAACGTCCTGTTCATGGCAGGTCTCGCCGCCGCCTTGACCGTCACCGCGTGTCAGGACCAGGAGCAGAAGAACGACCTCACCGGTCCCTCGCTCGGCAAAGCTAAGCAGCAGCAGCCCCACTTCACCCGCGGAGCCGAGCTGCGCCAGCTCCCCCGGGGCGTGCGGGTCAGCGACCTCGCCGACCCGGGCCGCGTGGTCGTTCCCACGGCCTGCGACGACAACACGCCGTTCGTGCAGTACTTCCTCTCCCGTGCCTTCGAGATCCCGCTCCCCTCGCTGTTCCTCCTGCTCGACCGGTTCGCCGACGCCGTCCCCACCTTCGAGGCGCTGCTGTTCCAGACCCGGGATGCCGACACCTTCTTCGGGTACACCGGCCAGTACACCCACCGGATGAACAAGGTCGAGCGGGACGTGAAGCGATTCTGGGACATCCAGTCCGCCGACATCCAGGTGCTGGCGATGCACGGGACGGTGCTGGCGGACCCGAGCCGCACGATCCCGACCTACGAGTCACCGGTCTTCCTCGGTCTGCCCGCGGCCACCGCGCAGACGTGGGCCGCCGAGGTCCAGAACGTGATCCAGACCGAGCCGACGGTGAACGGCGGCAACCATCCCCTGTTCACCTTCAACGCCTTCGCCATCTCGGCGCCCGAGATCGGGATCCCCGACAAGATCGTGATGGGTGACGGCGTGCTCGACGCGTACGCCGCGCTCGGCTTCGACGACGTGGCGCCCCAGGCGGTGTTTGCCCACGAGTTCGGCCACCACATCCAGTTCGAGCGGAACTACTTCGACGAGCTGCCCGCCGGGGCCGACCCGGCCACCGTGGACCAGGCCGAGCTGACCCGCCACAACGAGCTGATGGCGGACGCGTTCGCGGGCTACTACCTGACTCACAAGCGGGGCGCGGCGCTGAACGCGAAGCGGGTGGCGCAGTTCCTCGAGGTCTTCTTCCAGGCCGGCGACTGCGCCTTCACCAACCCGGGGCACCACGGTACGCCGGCCCAGCGGATGCGGGCGGCGGAGCTCGGGTTCAGCGTGGCGCACGAGGCGCAGAAGCAGGGGCACATTCTGACGGCGGCCCAGTTCCACGAGCGGTTCGAGGCGGTGTATCCGTCGCTGGTGGCCCCGTGAGAAAGCGCTTGGGCATCAAGGCGCCCAAGGGTAGGACCAGCGTGGTGGGGTCGTTAGGGATCTGAGCGTAGGGCGGAAAGTCGCAGGGGCGCAGAGTCGCAGGGGCGCAGAGTCGCAGGGTCGTACACCCTGCGTCCCTGCGTCCCTGCGTCCCTGCGCCCTCGGGTCCCTGCGCCTCACTTCCCCCCAACGATTGCCGCGCCCAATTCCTTGTACGCCGTCGGGTCGATCTCCCGGAACGGAATCGCCCGGTAGGTGATCTTGCCGTCCGGTCCCACCACGAACAGGTTGCGATTGGTCAGGCCGGGCTCCTTGGCCAGGGCGCCGTATTGCCGGGCCACGGCCAAGCCGCTGTCGCTGGCGAAGAGGAACGGATACTCGGAATCGCGCGCCCACGACGCGAGCGCGGTGTCGGGGTCGGCACTGATGGCGATGAGGACTATGCTTCGGCCGTCTTTGAAGAGCGTCGCGTACTGATCACGGTACGCGTTCATCTGCACCGTTCAGCCGCTGCTCCTGGCCTTGTAGAAGAACGCGAGGACCACCGTCTTTCCCTTGAAGTCGGAAAGCCGGACCGGCTTGGCCAGGACGCCGTAGCGGGTGGCGCCCGGCAGGCTGAAGTCGGGTGCCACCGCGCCGACCTCGAGCGGCGTGCCGTCGGCCGGGGCAGGGGATTGCTGCGCCGCAAGCACCGCCGGCGCGAGAGAGAGTGTGAGGGCGAGTGAGAGCCGTCGCATGCACGCTCCGGGTGAGAGGGGTGATGAATACAGGCACGGAGCCTGGGAGCCGCCGCCCGGCAGGGACGAGGCCTTCCCTGACGGTGTCGGTAGGGCGAATCTAATGGGGCCGAGGACATCTTCACGGGTCATGGGAGTCGCTGAACGGGACGAATGCTTCTGGTATCGGTCTGCACTCTCGCGCTCCTGGGCTCGCGTTACGACCCGGGGTCTGCGATGAGTGCGCCTGCCGATGTCGCTGTCGCGCCGCTCACGGTCGAGTCTGACAGCGCCGGCGTCCTGCGGGCGGCGGCGGACACCTGCCTCGAACG
Organism: Gemmatimonadales bacterium; assembly: GCA_036566145.1. Classification (GTDB taxonomy): domain Bacteria; phylum Gemmatimonadota; class Gemmatimonadetes; order Gemmatimonadales; family GWC2-71-9; genus CAVVWJ01. The sequence goes on along the minus strand of DATCWW010000321.1, from coordinate 479 downwards.
GCTGGTCCGCGGCCTCACAGGACTGGGCGTGTCGGTCGCCCGCTACCCCGAGCTGTCGGAGAAGACGCTGGCCCGGGCCCGACCGGTGCCTCTGGCGGTGCTCGGCCACGTTCACCGCGCGGAAGGGTTGATCCAGGCCGAGCTGCGACTTCTCGAGGTGGAGTCGGGGGACGAGCTGCGATCCTACTTCAATGCCGACAAGGCCCCGGACGCGGTGGGAGATCTCGGCAGCGGGGCGGCGAAGCGGATCGCTCAGGTGATTCTGGAGCGGCGGACGCAGCGACCGTAGTGGAGGAATCGATGGACAGCCCTCGCATCTTCCTCGGCTCTTCCGGCAAGCAGCGCAAGCTGCTCGATGCCCTGACCCGCGGCCTGGAGGACGTCGCCCGGGTCGAGCCCTGGACCACGTCGTTCAACCCCGGCACCTCCACGCTGGAGCGGCTCCTCGAGCTCACCCGTGAGGTGGATTTCGCCGCCTT
>DATCWW010000375.1:0-14827 GCA_036566145.1 Gemmatimonadales bacterium | reverse complement strand
AGCGGGCGCTCGAGCTCCTCCGCGGCAAGCCGGCGCCGGCGGTGTGGTATTGGGCGGTGGCGCTCGCCAGCGCCGGGCTGGACGATACCGACGGCGCCCTGCGCGCAGCCCGGGACGGGGCGGCGGCGTTTCCCGGCAGCGCGGTGCTGCAGAACAACCTGGCCGTGCTGCTCGAGCTGACCGGCGACATGAGCGGCGCGGAGGCTGCGCTCCGCGCCGCGCTGGCCGAAGACCCGTCGCTGCCCCAGGTCTCCAAGAACCTGGCCGATATCCTCTACCGCAACGGACGCTACGACGAGGCGAAGGAGGCCTACGAGCGCGCCGCCAAGCTCGCGCCCGAGCTGGGCGATGACCTCTACTTCAAGCTGGGGAACATCGCCTACAAGCGGCGCGACCACGGCGCGGCGCGGGCGGGCTGGAGTCGGGCGACCGAGCTCAACCCCGGGCACGAGCTCGCCCGGGCCAACCTCGACATGCTGGACCTGGTCCCGTGACCCCCGCCGACGACGCCGCCTTCGCCGAGCTGTCGCGGCAGATCGCCCGGGGCGCCGGGCTGGTCCTCGAGGCCTACAAGGACAAGTGCGTCCGCCGGCGCATCGCGGTCCGGATGCGGGCGTGCGGCGTGCACACCTACGCCGACTACCGGGCGCTGCTGGAGCGGAGCCCCGAGGAGTACGAGCGCCTGCGGGACGCGCTCACGATCAACGTCACCCGCTTCTATCGCAACGCCGACACCTGGTCGGTGCTCCGCCGGGACCTGGTGCCGGCGCTGGTGGACGCCGGCCGGCGCGACTTCCGGGCCTGGAGCGCGGGCTGCTCCTCGGGCGAGGAGCCGTACACGCTGGCCATGCTGGTGGTCGAGCACCTCGAGCAGGCGGGGCGGGCGGAGGCGCTGGACCGGACCCGGATCGAGGCCACCGACGTCGATCGTGCCTGCCTCGACCGCGCCCGCGCGGGGGTCTACCGCCGAGAGATGCTGTCCGAGCTGCCCCCGGAGCTCACCGGGTCTTACTTCCGGCCCGCCGGCGACGCCCTGCAGGTGGTGGAGCGGGCGCGGCGCCTGGTGGCGTTCACCGAGCTGGACCTGAACCGGCAACGGCCCCTGCGCCGGGACTATCACCTCATCCTCTGCCGCAACGTCGTGATCTACTTCGACCGCGCGACCCAGGAGCGCCTGTTCCAGGTGTTCACCGAGGCGCTCGCGCCGGGAGGGTTTCTGGTGCTCGGCAAGGTGGAGACCCTCTTCGGTCCGGCGCGGGAGCGGCTGCAGCTGGTCGACCCGCGCGAGCGGATCTACCGGAGGCCCGCGTGAACGCGCGGCAGAAGGTCGTGCGCGTGGCCGACCTGCAGGTCGCCACCGCGGGCGAAATGCTGATCACCGTGGGCCTGGGAAGCTGCGTGGCGATCGTGCTCTACGACGCGGTCGCGCGCATCGGGGGCATGGCGCACGTGCTGCTCCCGTCGCCCGCGCTCAGCCGGGACGACGGCAACCCGGCCAAGTTTCCCCAGACGGCTGTGCCGCGCCTGCTCGAGCTGATGAGCCAGTGCGGCGCTTCCCCCCGCCGGTTGACCGGGCGTCTGGTGGGCGGCGCCAGCATGTTCGCCTCGCTCGCCGCGCCCGGCACGATCCAGATGGGCGACCGCAACGTGGTCGCCTCGCGTCAGGCCCTCAACCACGCCGGCATCCCGCTGACGGGCGAGTCGGTGGGCGGCGACTACGGCCGCACCGTCCGGCTCACGGTGGCGGACGGCCGGCTCGAAGTCAGCTCGGTGGCACATGGTGTCCATACCCTCTGAGCGGCGCACCGTCCTGGTGGTGGACGACAGTCCGTTCTTCCGCCGTCTCCTGAGCGAGGTGGTGGACAGAACCGGCGAGTTCGAGGTCGTCGCCACCGCGCGGAACGGCATGGACGCGCTGAAGAAGGTGCACGACCACGTCCCCGACCTCGTGCTCATGGATCTCGAGATGCCGGAGCTCGACGGCCTCGGCGCCATCGGCTACATCATGTCCGAATCGCCCCGGCCGATCGTCGTGGTGAGCTCCTACGCCGGCCCGGGCACCGCGGCCGCGATCCGCGCGCTCGAGCTCGGCGCCGTAGACCTGGTGGCCAAGGAGGACGAGCGCTCCGAGGCCGCGGCCGGCCGATTCGCGGACCGGCTGGTGGGAGTTCTGCGCGCCGCCAGGACGGCGGACATTCACCGCCTGCCGGTGCTGGCGCGCCCCTCCTCGCCGACGCGGCGCGGACTCGACCTCGCGGTCTCCGGACGCGCCCGGATCTGCGTCGCCATCGCCGCCTCCACCGGCGGTCCGCGGGCCCTGGCCGAGGTGGTGCCCCACCTGCCGACCGGGCTCGGCGCGGGCGTGGTCATCGTCCAGCACATGCCTCCCCGGTTCACCCGATCTCTGGCGGAGCGGCTGGCGGCACAGAGCCGGCTCTCGGTCGTCGAGGCCGCCGACGATACACCGCTGCTCGCCGACACTGCCTACGTAGCCCCGGGCGACTTCCACATGCGGGTGGTCGTCGGGCACGACGGCCCGCGGCTGGTGCTCGACCGGGATCCCCCGATCTGGGGCGTGCGCCCGGCGGCCGACCCGCTCTTCCGGAGCGTCGCCGAGGTGTACGGCGCGCAGGCGGTAGGCATCGTGCTCACGGGGCTCGGTCGCGATGGGGCCGACGGACTGCGGCGGATCCATGACGCGGGCGGCGTGGGAATCGCGCAGGACCGCGAGACTTCGACGATTTACGGGATGCCCAATGCGGCCCGTCAGGCGGGCGGCGCGCGCCATGTCGTTCCGGTCGGTGGGATCGCCGCGCTGGTGACCGAGGAGCTGAGGCGGAGGCGGCCGTCGTGAGCGGGTCCTGGCTCCTGGTCCGGGCAGGCTCGCGGCAGGTCGGCCTCGCGCTGGCCGACGTGGTCGAAGTGCTGGACACCGGCCCGGTCTATCCGGTCCCCGCGCAGGAGCCCGCGGTCCGCGGCGTCACCACCGCGCGCGAGGACATCGTGCCGCTGGTCCACCTCGGCGCCCTGCTCGACGGCACGCCGTGTCCCGAGCGGCGCGGCGCGACCACGATCCTCGTCCGGGTCGACGGCCGCCCGCTCTGCCTGGAGGTGGACGACGCGGAGGAGGTCCTGAGCGAGCCCGGGCACCCCGTTCCGCCGGGGTCGACGCTGCCGTTCGCCGCGGCGGTGGCGCGCCGGCCGGACGGCCTGGTACCCCTGCTCGACCTCACCGCGCTGGTGGCGCGCATCTCGGAGACGACGTCCGCATGAACACGGCCGATCACGTCCAGGTGGTGACCTTCCGTCTGGGCTCCCAGGAGTTCGCGTTCGACATCCTGCAGATCGAGCGCATCCTGCGCTACGAGTCCCCGGCCCCGCTGCCCAAGGCGCCGGAATTCCTGGAGGGCGTGATTCCGTACGCCGGCGGAGCGGTCCCGGTGGTGGACCTCCGCAAGCGCTTCGAGCTCGACGCCCCGACCCGGGAGGAGACCCGGGTCATGGTCCTCGACCTCGGCGATCAGCGGGTGGCGGTGACGGTGGACGAGGTCCGGGAGGTGCTGCGGGTCGACAGTACGACGATCGTCGCGCCGGGCCCGATGGTGCGCGGCCTGGCCGCGACCTATATCGCCGGGATCGTGTCGCGTCCGGGCAGGACGATCATCATCCTCAATGCGCGCAAGCTGCTCACCTCGACCGAGCGGCTCTCCCTGACCGGAGTGGGAACCTGAGATGAGCGAACCGTGGCTCAACGCCCTTCGGACCCAGTACCAGGAGATCGAGGGCCGGCTGGCCGACGCTCCGGACCCGACCGGACGGGAGTCCATCAAGCGCGACATCATCGCCCTGTTCAAGCGGGTGGACGGCGCCTTGACCGACCTGGGCCAGCTCAAGGAGGATATCCGAACCCTGGTCGATCGCTACAAGCAGGCGAGCGCCGCCACGGTGCCCCCGCAGGGGCCGGCGCCCGCGCCCCAGTTCACCGGGACGCGCCCGGCGGTCCATGCCGACCATCTCGGGGCCTCCACCTTCGTCGAGAAAGGCTGGAGCCTCATTTCGCTGGGCGACTACGCCGGCGCGATCCAGGCCTTGGACAAGGCCCTCGCCCTCTCGCCGGGGGCGACCCAGGCCCAATCGCTGCTGGGGTGGGCGCAGATGCTCCATGAGGACTACGACGACGCCCTGGCGACATTCTCCAAGGTCCTGATGAAGGAGCCCGCGAACGCGCTCGCCCGCATCAACGTCGGGTACATCTGCCTGAAGAAGCGGATCTTCGGCGAGGCGATCGAGCACCTGTCGAAGGCGATCCGGCTGGACAACGACCGCAAGGCCACGCTCTACGCGCACTACTATCTTGGTCTGGTGTATCTCGAGCGCGACATGTACGAGGACGCCCAGACCTTCTTCCGCAAGACCCTGGCACTGGGGCCGAATCTGATCGAAGCATACTTCGAGCTGGGCCGGGCGCTCTGGTTCGCAGGCGAGCGCGATGCCGCTCGGCAGAGCTGGGACGACGGTCACAAGGCCAACAAGTTCAATCCCTGGGCCAAGCGGTGTAAGGAGATGCTGGATCTGGTGGCGGCCGGAGGTGAGGTCCCGCGAACACTGGCATCCTGATCCTGCTGCTCGGCCTGGGCGCGATCCGGTCGGAGGCGCCCGAGCCGCCCAGGGTGGTCCAGGTGGGGCAGGTGACCGCGGTTGCCTGGCCCGCGCAGCTCGAGCTCGCCGCCGAGCTGGCGCGCGAAGCCGCCCGACCCAGCGAGTGGCCCGGCCTCGGGCTCCGCGCCGTCGATTCCTTCCGCCTCATCGTGGTTCCCGACGCACGCCGACTCGACTCCCTCACCCGCGGCCGCGCGCCTACCTGGGCGGCGGCGGTCGCGCTGCCCGAGAGCCGGACCGTCGTCCTTCGTGCCGACGGCGAAGCGCTTCAGGGGATCCTCCGGCATGAGCTGGCCCATCTGACCCTGCACGAGGCGGTCAAGGGCCGCGTCCCGCTCTGGTTCGACGAAGGCTACGCCGGCTGGGCGGCCGGCGAGTGGGACCGGCTGGGATTGCTGGAGCTCAACCTCTCCGTGGCCCGCGGGGCGTTGCCCACCCTCACGCGACTCGACGCCGCCTTGCGGGGCGCCACCTCCACCGCCGACGCCGCCTACGCGCTCGCCGTTTCGGCGGTGACCGAGCTCGCCCGGCGTAATCCCACGGGGACGCTCGACCCGCTCATGGCCCGCCTCGTGGCCGGCGACGATTTCGACGCCGCGGTGCTCGCGACGACAGGGCTGACGCTCGATCGCTTCGAGGAGGAATGGCAGCGCGCCGTCCGGCGGCGGTACAGTCTGGTCACCTGGCTTCTGGCCAGCGGGGGCTGGCTCCTGGTCGCGCTCGGTGTCCTCGGATTGGTACACTTCCGCCGCCGGTCCGACCGGGAGCGCCGCGCCGCGCTCGACGACGGGTGGGTGGTGGAGCCGGAAACCGAACCGGGGCCTGAACTTGACCCGACCCGGGATCGGTGGTAGCCTCATCGTCTATGTCTGCGACCCGTTCCCAGGCCCCAGCCGCGGGGTCCCCGCCACGACGGTTCGTCCTGGCCCGACGAAACCTCATCATTCTGGCGCTCGCGCTGGTGGTGCTGGTGGCAGGGTATCTCACCCTCCGTGCTGGACATCCCAGCGCGGCGGCGGTGATACTGGTCTTCGGTTACTGCGTCCTCTTTCCGCTGGGGATCGCACTCTGAGGGCTGGTGTTGGTCGTCACGGCACGGTCCCTGCGCTGCAGGTTATCTGGTTGGATTAGGGTCGGTTCCCCGGGCGAATAGCTCAGCTGGTTCAGAGCGCCTGCCTTACACGCAGGATGTCGGGGGTTCGAATCCCTCTTCGCCCATCGCACCCGCGCCCGTCGCGCGGCTGTTGCTGGCCCCGTGGGGGCCAATCCCTTGTGGAGGCTTTGGCATGTACCTGTCGCGTCTCGTCGCGTTTGTGGCCCTCGGTGGTGCGGTGACCGCCCCGCTGGCGGCGCAGGGAATTCCCCGGCGGACCGGTGGTCAATCCACGACGGTCAACAACGCGCCTCGATTCATGGTTGCCAACCCCTTCGCGTTCGCCCCGGCCGATTCGGCGCCGGCGGTGGCGATCGGGACCGGCATGCGGGAAGAGATGAAGGACGTCGTGGGACGGGACTACACCGTCGTCGAGCAGGCCCAGATGAACGACGCCCTCACCCAGTACGGCTATCCGAAGGACGCCATTCTGAGTCCGGCGCTCGCTGTGACGCTGGCGAAGAACATCCAGGCGCGCTTCCTGGTCAATTCCACCATCGCGAAGGGCGCCAAGGGATTCACGGTGACGGCGCGTCTCACCGGCACGAACGACGACGCCGGGAACGTGGTGACCCTCACCCAGAATCCCGGTGAGACGCCCGACGCGTTCGGCAAGCGGCTGGCCTCGGCCCTCGAGCCTGCCGTCGAATCGCTCGATGAGGCCAAGGCGTGCATCGAGCAGCGCCAGAGCAAGCCCGACAAGGCCGCCGAAGCCGCCCAGAAGGCCATCAAGATGCTGCCCGACCACGGGTTGGCGCACTATTGTCTGGCGTTGCTCGCGCAGGACAAGAAGGCGAACCGGGCGGAGATCGTGAAGGAGTTGCAGGCCGCCTCCAAGGGCGACCCGCAAAGCCTGCAGGTGTGGACCGCTCTGGCCACGCAGTACCAGCAGGCGAACGACACGGCCAACACGCTGGTCGCCTTCAAGCAGATGCTGAGGGTCGCCCCCACCAACCAGAAGCTCCGGGAGGAGCTGTTCAAGTACTTCCTCCAGACGGGGCACCCGGAAACCGCGCTCGAAGTCGCCGACGAGGGACTCAAGATCGACCCCTACAACGCCGACCTGTACGATCTGAAGAGCAACGCGTGCCTCTTCCTCAGCAACTTCAAGTGTGCGGTGGACGCGCTGGAAACGATGTACGCGACCGACTCCACGAAGGCGGACACGCTCTTCTTCACCAAGATCTCGGCCGCGGCGGCCGAGGGCGAGAAGCCTGATACGGCGAAGCTGCTCAAGTGGTCGCAGGCCGGGGTGAAGAAGTATCCCGACAACCCGACCCTGCTGGGCTATCTGAACCGGGCCTACGCCATGACCGGTCCGGTGGACAGCGTGGTCTCGGTGACCAACCGGATCATCGCCAAGGACAGCACCGCCGTCGTGCCGGCCCTCGCCGCGGCCAAGGCGCTCATCGAGGCGCCCGCCACCGGTGCGCCGCCGACCACCACGCCCACCGATTCCGGCAAGGGCGCGGCGCCGGTGGCCACCCACCGGACCAAGGAAGCCGTGCCGTTCCTTCAGTTCGCGATCCAGCACGGCGACCCTCAGCAGAAGGAGCAGGCGGCAGCACTCCTGTATACCGGGGCGGCTCCGCTGCTTCAGCAGCCGCAGGACCTTCAGGGCGCGGCAGAGCTGCTCAAGATGGCCGTGGGCACCGCCAACCCATCCGGCAAGGTCTATCCGGCGGCCAACTACCTGCTGGGCCTGGCGACGCTCTTCCAGGTACCTCAGGTCGATCCGCTGGCGGAGAAGGGGAAGTCCTGCGACCTGGCCAAGCAGGAGGAGACCCTGTTGACCGACGCCGAAACGGCCCTCAACGCGGGTCAGTCGGTCAATCCCGACGCGGTGGCCAAGAACCTCGGCATCATCAAGCAATACAAGCCCCGCGTGGCATCAATGAAGAAGGCCTATTGCAAGTAAGCCTGCTCTAGCTGGCGCGATGACTGGCGGCCCTTCCGGCAGGAGCCGAGAGGGCCGCGGGCCTTCCCGCCCTCTCGGCAACCCTCTATATTGCGCCCGCGTCGCTGGGGCTGTAGCTCAGCTTGGTTAGAGTGCCGCACTGTCACTGCGGAGGTCGCGGGTTCGAGCCCCGTCAGCCCCGTTCATCCTTGCCCCACCCCGTCCAGTCGGACGGGGTGTTGCGTTTCCCCCCGAGGAATGCCGCGGCATGACCGAGCCCGCGCCGACGCTGCATCAACCCGTCCTCCTCCACCCCGTGCTCGAGGCCGCCCGGGGCTCGACCCGGGTGGTGGACGCGACCCTCGGACACGGCGGCCATGCCGGAGCGCTCCGGGCGGCGGGCGCCGAGGTGCTGGGCATCGACCGTGATCCCGACGCGATCAGGACGGCGAGAGCCAGGCTGGGCGACGACGGCGTCCGCTACCTGACGCTGGCCTACGACGACCCGGAGGCCCTGGCCGCGGTTGCGAGCTTCGAGCCCGACTTCGTGCTCCTCGACCTGGGCGTGTCCTCCCGGCAATTGGACCAGATGGAGCGGGGTTTTACTTTCCGACCGGGCGCGCCGCTGGATATGCGGATGGGCGGTACGGGCCCCACTGCTGCCGACCTGCTGAACCTGACTTCCGAAGCCGGGCTGGAACGGCTCTTCGCCGACTACGGCGACGAGCGGCGGTCGCGCAGCCTGGCGCGGGAGATCGTTCGTCGGCGCGGCCGCCAGCCGCTGGCCAGCAGCGACGACCTCGTGAACGCCATCCGCGCCGTCCTGGGCCCACGCGCGGGCGCGCCGGAATTCGCGCGCCTGTTCCAGGCCGTGCGCATCGGCGTGAACGACGAGCTCCGCGGGCTGGCGCGTGCGTTGCCCGGGTTTCGCGATGCCCTGCGCGCGGACGGGAAGCTGGCGGTGATCACCTATCATTCCGGCGAGGATCGGCTGGTGAAGCTGGCGTTCCGCGAATGGGCCAGTGCCTGCGTCTGCCCGCCGCGTCAGCCGGTATGTACCTGCCGGGGGCGGGCGCTCGGACGGGTCGAGCCGCGCAAGCCGATCGTGCCGAGCGAGTCGGAGATCGCCGCCAATCCGCGCTCCCGGAGCGCCAAACTCCGCATCTTCCAGGTCGCGCATGCGTCTTAAGGGACGGCACTGGCTGATGGTCTGGCTGCTGATCTCCCTGGGGGTCCTCATCGCCATCGCCGCCCGCCAGGCCGCCGGGTTCAGGACCGCCCGGCGACTGCACGATTTGCGGGAGCAGCGAACCACCCTCGAGGCTCGCCGTGCCGATCTCGAGCGTCAGATCCGGGTCGCCAGCAGCCGGCAGGTGCTGGTGCCGATTGCCGAGCGGGACCTCGGTCTCCACCTGCCCAGCGATTCCGAGTTCACCCTTCTGGTGCTGCCCGCCCCCACGGCGCCGGAGCGCTGATGGCCAAGCCGAGCGTCCGGATCGCCGCCATTCAGTTCGGTTTCGCCGTCGGGGTGGCGCTGATTCTCGGCCGGGCAGCTCAGCTGCAGATCGTGGATCATGAGAGCTGGAGCGCCGAGGCGCGCCGGACCCGCACCGCCAAGGAGGTGCTCCCGGCCCGCCGAGGCGCCCTCTACGATCGCAACGGCGTCCCCTTCGCGATCACTCAGGAGTTCTACCACGTCGGCATCGCGCCCAACGAGCTGACGGACCGCGGCGCGGCTTACCGCCTGCTGGTCCGAAGTCTCGGCGTATCTCCCACGGCGCTCGATCGTGATTTCCGGGCCCGGAAGCCGTGGATCTACCTGCACGGCCCCTATAACGCCACGCAGGTGCAGCCGCTTCGCGCGGTCAAGGGTATTCACCTGGAGGGGGAGTTCCAACGGTTCTACCCGGCGCGCGAGCTGGCCCGCCCGGTGATCGGCGGGCTGGGTGAGCGCGGCCTCGGCGCCGCAGGCATCGAGCTGTCGCTGGACTCGTTGCTGACGGGCCGGCCGGGCGAAGCCGTTTTCCTCAAGGACCGGGCGGGGCGAAGCTACGAATCGCCGTCGCGTCTCATCCGGGATCCTGTCGCGGGGCACGACGTCGTGCTCACGCTCGACGCCGAGCTGCAGGAGATCGCGGAGCGAGGCCTCGACGAGGCCATCGCGCAGATGGGGGCCGACGGCGGCGACGTCGTGTTCCTGGATCCCAAGTCAGGCGAGCTGCTGGCGCTCGTGTCCCGGCAACGGGATGCGGCCGGGGTGCCGCGCGCGTCCGTCTTCACCGATCCCTTCGAGCCGGGCTCCACCGCCAAGCTGTTCACCGCGGCCGCGCTGCTGCTGCACCACCGGGTGGACAGCACGGAGAAGGTGTTCGCGGAGGGAGGCACCTGGTTCATGCCGGTGACGCGGAGCGGGCGGACCCGGCGCATCAGCGACGCCCACGCGATGCAGGGCAGCCTCACCCTCGCCCAGGCCATCCAGGTGTCCAGCAACATCGCCATGGCGAAGTTCTCGACCCGGCTCTCGCCCGAGGAGCAGTACGAGATGCTCCGGGATTTCGGCTTCGGCACCCCGACGGGTGCCGAGTTCCCCTCCGAGGCTCGCGGCCGGCTCGAGCGGCCCGACCGATGGGAGCCGGCCTATACCCGTGCCAGCGTCGCGATGGGATACGAGTTCGGGGTGACACCGGTACAGCTCGCGGCCGCCTATGGCGCGATCGCCCGGGACGGCATCCTGCTCGCGCCCACCCTGGTACGCGAGGTGCGGGACCCCGACGGGCGGGTGATCTACCGCCACACGCCCGAGCCGGTCCGCCGGGTGGTGCCCGTCGAGATCGCAGTTCGCCTGCGGGAGTACCTCCGGGAAGCGGCAGGCCAGGGCGGGACCGGCGAGGAGGCCCAGCTGGTCAACTACGCGGTCCTGGGGAAGACTGGAACCGCGGTCCGGTTCGCCGACGGGCATTACGTCCGCGGGGAGTACACCGCGTCGTTCGCCGCGATCTTCCCGGCCGACGCCCCGCAGCTCGTCGTGATCGTCAAGATCGACAACCCGAAAGGCCGATACTACGGCGGTCTCACGGCCGCGCCGGTGACCCGGTCGATGCTGCAGCAGGCGCTGGCCTCGCACCGGGTGGCGATCGACCGGGCCCGTCTCGCCGAGCACGATACGGTGCCCGAGGCGGCGCCGGAATCGGATCCTGGGGCGGGGGAGCCGCGGTCCGTCGTGGCGGTCGCCCTGCCGTACCACCCGGTGGACTCGACCCCGCCGCGCCTGCCGGTCCCCAGCGTCACCGGTCGATCGGTGCGCGAGGCCGCCCTGGCGCTCCATCGGCGCGGATTCCGGGTGAGCCTGCAGGGACTCGGCGAAGTGGTACGCACGGTGCCGGCCGGCGGCGAAGTGGCACAGCGGGGCAGCTCGGTGACGGTGTGGGCCCAATGACACGGCGGGTGACGACCCTATGACGATGGCCTGGCGCGATCTTCTCGACGAGCTCCGGCGCGCGGATCTCCTGCTTTCGGCACCCGGTGAGGGCCCGGCCCCTACGGGAATCGTCATGGACAGTCGCGCCGTCGGTCGAGGGCAGCTGTACGTGGCCGTCCGCGGGTCCCAGGCCGATGGACACCGCTTCGTCCCCGACGCGGTCAAGCGGGGGGCGGCCGCGGTCGTGGTGGAGCAGGTGTCGGGCGCGGCCGCGGCCGAGATCGTCGTCCGCGACAGCCGGCGGGCGGCGCTCGTGCTCGGGGCAGCCTGGTACGAGCATCCGGGACGCCGGCTCACCCTGGTGGGTGTCACCGGGACCAACGGCAAGACCACTACCACCGGACTGATCCGTCACCTGCTCGATCGCGACGGCGATTCCGGCAGCATCGGCACCTTGGGCGCCTTCGACGGGCGCGGGGAGCCGGTCAGCTCGACTGCGGGATCGCTCACCACGCCGGGGCCGATCGACCTCCAGGCGACACTGGCCGCGATGCTGGGCCGAGGCTGCACCACGGTCACGATGGAGGCCTCGTCCCACAGCCTGGACCAGGGGCGTCTCGACGGCCTGACGTTCGCCGCCGGGGTCTTCACCAACCTGACTCGGGATCATCTCGACTACCACCACAGCATGGAGGCGTATCTCGGCGCGAAGCTCCGCCTGGGCGATCTCCTGGCACAGGATGGGGTCGAGGTGGTGAATCTGGACGACGACGCATGGCGTGCGCTCCCGGCGCGCCATCGGCGGATTACCTTCGGACTGCATCCGGCCGCGGACCTGCGCGGCAGCGGTGTCGTGCTCGATGCGTCCGGCAGCCGGTTCCGGGTGTCGGGCTGCTTCGGTACGGCCGAGGTGTCCCTCCCGCTGCTCGGCGACTTCAACGTCGCCAACGCGCTCGCGGCCGGGGCGTGCGCCCTGGGCCTCGGACGGTCGTTGCGCGAGGTGGTCGATCGGCTGGCGATCGCGCCCCAGGTGCCGGGACGGATGGAACGGATCGCCGAGCAGCCGTGCACCGTGCTCCGCGATTACGCCCACACGCCGGATGCGCTCGAGCGGGCTCTGGCGACACTTCGCTCGCTGACCGGCGGTCGGCTGATCGTGGTGTTCGGGTGCGGCGGCGACCGCGACCGCGGCAAGCGCCCCCTCATGGGCCGGATCGCCGCCGAGCTGGCGGACCTGGCGGTGGTCACCTCGGACAATCCGCGGACCGAAGATCCGGGCACCATCATCGACGAGATCGAGCAGGGCATGGGCGACATCCCTCACCGGCGAGCGGTCGATCGCCTGGAGGCGATTCGGCAGGCCCTGGCGGAGGGTCGAGCCGGAGACACGCTGCTTCTCGCCGGCAAGGGGCACGAGACCTACCAGGTGCTGGGGACCGAGAGGGTGTCGTTCGACGAGCGGGAGATCGTGGCCCGCCTGGTGAAGGACGCGCGGTGAAGTGGACCGAGGCGGCGGTGCGCGAAGCGCTGGAGATGCGCGGGGCGGGTGAGGGACGCACCTTCACGACCATTTCGACCGACACGCGATCCATCGTTCCCGGAGCCCTGTTCGTGGCCCTGAGCGGCGAGCGGTTCGACGCACACCAGTTCCTGCCGGCGGCCGCGGCGAGCGGTGCGACGGCGGCGATCGTGCGTCAGGGCACTCCCGGCGTACCGGGCCTCGATCTGCTCGAGGTGCCGGACCCGCTCCGTGCCTTCGGGTCGCTGGCCCGGGCCCGCCGGCGGAGGCTCACCGGGCCGGTCGTGGCGATCACCGGGACCAACGGCAAGACCTCGACCAAGGAAATGCTCGCGGCGGCGCTCGGTACCAGGTACGTGACCTATGCGACGCGGGCAAATCTCAACAACCTGGTCGGCGTGCCGCTCACCATCCTGGAAGCTCCCGAGGACACCGAGGCCATGGTGGTGGAGGCAGGCGCCAACCTGCCGGGTGAGATCGCCCGGTACCGGGAGATCGTCGAGCCCCGGATCACGATCGTGACCAACGCAGTCGCCGGGCATCTGGAGGGGTTCGGCTCGCTGGCCGGCGTGCTTGACGAAAAGCTCTCCCTGACCGACGGCGTTGAGCTCGCCATCGTAGGGACCGAGCCGGCGGAGCTCGCCACCGGCGCTCGCGCGCGGGCCCGCCGGGTACGCACGGCGGGCCTTCAGGGCGCGGACCTCGTCCCCGAGCGAGTCGAGCTGGGGCCGGAGGCCCGGCCGGTCCTCACGCTCGGGGGTGAGACCTTCACCCTGGCCGCCCGGGGCCTGCATCAGGCGGACAACGCGGTCCGGGTATGGGCCGTAGTGGAAGAGCTGGGACTCGAACGGGCTGCGGCGGCACGCGCCCTGGAGGGATTCCGCCTTCCCGGCGGCCGCGGCGAGCTGCTGGAGGCGAACGGGCTCACCATCCTCAACGACTGCTACAACGCCAATCCGCAGTCCTTCCGGTCGGTCATCGCGACGGCCCGCGCGCTTCGGGGAAACCGGCGCCTGGTCATGGTCGCCGGGACCATGCGGGAGCTGGGCGGGGACTCCGAGCGCCTGCACGCGGAGGTGGCCGGGGAGCTAGTCAAGCTGGAGCCGAATCTGCTCGCCGCGGTAGGCGACTTCGTTCCCGCGCTCGCTCCTTACGCCGGGCGCCTCGGCGACCGCCTGCTCACCGCGGCGGATCCGCCTGCTCTGGCGCCGCTGCTCGCCGCCCGGGTACGTCCGGGAGACGTCGTGGTACTCAAGGCGTCGCGCGGTGTCGCCCTGGAGCGGGTGCTCCCCGCGCTCCTGCCTCAGATATAGAGCCGGCGCACCATCTCGGCTGCGGACTCGTCCACCAGATCCGAACTCCGCAGCCGCTCGAAGGTGTCCAGCAGCTCCTCTACCCGCAGCTGTCGCTTCCGGGCGCCGCCGATGCTCTCCGCGATCCGGCCGCGGTGCATGATCAGCACCCGGTCGCCCAGGGCCGCCGCCTGCTGGATCGAGTGCGTCACCATGAGGGTAGTCAGCCCTTCGGACCGTATCAGGCGCTCGGTGAGCTGGACCACCTGCTCGGTGCTGATCGGGTCCAGCGCGGAGGTGTGCTCGTCGAGGAGGAGCATGGTGGGACGGACCAGCGTCGCCATGAGGAGGGTGAGCGCCTGCCGCTGACCCCCTGACAGCGCGCCCACCGGGGTGTCCAGCCGGTCTTCCAGACCGAGACCGAGGTCCCGGACCCGCTCGGCCAGCTCCCGCCGACGCTCCCGGCCGAGCGCGTTCCGGAGAGCCCCGGGGCGGGACCCGCGCTTGGCCGCGACGGCGAGGTTCTCGGCGATGGTGAGATCGGGAATCGTGCCGGACATCGGGTTCTGGAAGACCCGTCCCACCAGCGCGGCCCGGCGCCACTCGGGCCAGGCGGTCACATCCTCGCCGCCGATGAGGACCCGGCCGCGATCGGGAACGACGGTGCCGGCGATGGTGTTGAGCAGGGTGGACTTGCCCGACCCGTTGTTGCCCACCACGACGACGAAGGCGCGCTCCTCCATTGCCAGATCGACCCCCTGGAGGGCGCGCTGTTCGTTGGGCGTGCCGGAGAAGTAGGTGTGGTGGACATCCTCCAGCACCAACGTGCTCTCGCTCTGCCGGGCACCCGCAGCCGCCAGCGAGGGCGCACTCATCCGGGCGCCCGCTG
>DATCWW010000374.1:0-4442 GCA_036566145.1 Gemmatimonadales bacterium | reverse complement strand
GCAGCCGGGCCGCCCGAGCAGTCCACGACTCGCGACACGCAACCATAGGCGCCCGGGAGATCACGCATGCGCATGAGAGCGAGTGTGCCGTTCGCCCTGCTCACCCTGCTCGGCGCCGCCTGCCGGCCGGCGCCGCAGCCGCCGGCGGCGGGCGACAATCCCACGCTCGATCTCGTCGGCCAGTGGCGGGCCTCGCTGCAGTTCACCAGCGGTGCGTTCGCCCCGGTCAAGGACCTGGAGTTCATGTACGTGTTCAATCCGGGCGGCACGATGACGGAGTCGTCGAACTACGACGCCGCGCCGCCGGTGCCGCCGGCCTACGGGATCTGGCGGAAGGTCGGGCCCAGGGAGTTCGAGGCCAAGTACGAGTTCTACGTGACCAAGGCCCCGGCGGCCTTCGCCGAGATCGCCAAGGGGAGCGGCTGGAATCCGGCGGGGCGGGGGGTATTCGTCGAGCGGATCGCGCTCTCGGAGGACGGCGGCTCGTTCACCTCGAGGATCAAGTACGACCAGTACGACACGGCCGGCAAGCCGGCCGAGGGTGGGGGTGAGGCCACCGGGCGAGGGGCGCGACTGACGTTCTAGGGACAGTTGCGGCTGCCGTGGCTCAGAACGTGACCGACTTGATCCACGGGGCCGAGGCGCTGCTCGTGAGATTGAGGTCGGGCAGCTTGGCTCTCAGGTCGTCCATGTTCTTGATCTGCTCCCGCAGCAGGAACGCCTGGGTCACGAGGACGCCGGGGAAGACGACCTGCTTCTCGTTCAGCTGGCCGGCGATCTGAAGCGCCATCGCGCGGGTGACGCCGGCGCCGATCGCGCTCGGGTCGGTGGTCGCCGTCGCCTTCCACGGGCTGTCCTTCCGGGTCATCACCTCGATGTCCGGGTTGGAGATATCGATCCCGTAGGCGGCGACCTTGGTGCCCAGCTTGTTCTCCTCGATCGCCGTCACCGCCCCCTTGGTGACCTCGTCGTAGGGCGCGAAAATCGCCTTCACCCCCGGCTGCTTCTTGAGCGCGGCGCTCGCGAGCCTGGCGTTGTCCTTGGCGACCTCGTGGCTGAACTTGCCGACCGAGAACTTCTGGCTCCACTTGTGCTGGGCCACGAACTGCTTCCACACCACGTCCCGCCGCTCGAGTGGAGCGATCACCATCGGGTTGACGTAGCCGACCGGCACTCCGTCGCCGATGTCTTTGGCCATCTGGGTGAGGACCAGGGTGGCGAGGCCGACGTCGTTCTGCGCCGTCTCGACCGCCTTGGGCGCGCACTCGGCGACCTTGACGTCGTACACCACCACCGCGATGCCCGCGTCGGTGGCCTGGTTGATCAGGGGGCAGAGCGTGGGCGAGGTGCCGTGGTCCACGATGATGCCCGCCACGCCGGACGCGATCGCGGTCTTCATGTCGGCCGCCTGCTTGGCGTCCTGCGCCTGGGCATCGTAATGCTGCATGGTGAAGCCGATCGCGTCGGCCTGTTTCTGGGCGCCGTCGGTCCAGAGCTGGAAGTAGTCGCCCGCGCCGCTGTACTGGACCAGGGCGATCTTCACGGGACCTTTGTCGAACGGTGCGGGTTTCGTGGCGGACTCCGCACTCCCGGCCGGAGGGGCCGAGCCGGGTTGCTCGTTTGGTCGCTCCTTGGAGCAGCCGAACAGGAAAAGGACGGTGCTCAGTCCGACCCTGGAAGCTCTATGAATTCTCATGGTGATTCCCCCGTCAGGTCGTGAGGAAGAGCCGCTCTGGCGTCGGCGCACTCCACGGCCGGCCTGGCCCGCGCCGCCGGCCCGAGCTGAATCAGACCCGATCGGTCGCCGAGCGGCCTCGAATCCTGGCCCCCCCCGGACCAGATAGGAAGCCGATCGCGGTCTCGAGGTAGCGTCGCCCCAGCGGCGCCACGGGCGGCTCCAGGTTACGCCCGTCCGGCAATTCCGCCAGAGGCGTCGCGCAGGATCACCCGAGCGGCCGAGGCGCTGCCGCAGAGAGCGAGCGCGTTTCCGATCTGGCTCAGGATTACCTGGGCGGAGACGATTTCGGCGAGAATCAGGATCACCCCGGTCAGGAGGAGTGCCGCGGAAGGGCCGAGCGCCCCCCGTGAGCGGACCAGCGGCAGAGCGAACATGGCCGTGCCCACGAAGAAGGCAAGCATGGCCGGGCCTACCACCGCAACCATCGGCCCCGAAAGCATGCTCTCGAGCAGGGCGGCGGCCGACGCCGAGTCCGCTCCGTCCAGCACGTACCGGCCGACGAGCATCTCGCAGACGAAGACCGATGCGACAGCGGCCATCCCGATGAGCACCAGGATGCGCGCCGCGTAGCCGAGCGCCGGCCGGCGGACGGCGGTGAGACCTGAAAGCGCCAGAAGTCCGGGTACGAAGAGCATCATGCCCAGGAACAGGAGCAGGTGCGCCACATACCAGCGGCCCGCCTGCGTGGCGAGAATGGCGGCCTGCTCGGTGGAGGCCATGCGCTCCTCGGGGTGCAACAGGTCCCCGACGGTCATCAGCAGGGGTCCCGCAACGAGACTGAGGGCCGGAATGATCGTGTGGTACGTACGAGGGGGAGACGCGGCGGTCATCCTGCGTACCTCGTGCAGAGGTCGGATGGCAAAGTAGCACATCAGGCCGGCCGGGCCGAAGCCCTCCCGGCCGCGGGTGCCTCCGAGGGGGCGATGGGTTATCGGGTGAGCAGGCCCGCGTCGAGCACCAGGCTCGCGCCGGTGACGAAGCGGGCGCGGTCGGAGGCCAGGTAGAGCACCGCCTGGGCCACGTCTTCCGGCTCGATCCACGGGACCGGGAGCAGGTTGCCCGCCGAGCGCTCGGCGATTTGCTGCGGGGTGAGCCCCTCGAGTTCGGCGAGGCCGTCGTTCATCGGCGTGTTCACGCCGGTGGGATGGATGGCGTTTACTCGGATCCCGTGCGGCGCCAGCTCGATGGCCCACGACTTGGTGAGCCCCGTGAGTCCCCACTTGGACGCCGCGTAGTGGCTCAGCCGGCCCATGCCGCGGAGCCCGGCGACCGACGAGTTGTTGATGATCACGCCGCTCCCCTGGCGGATCATGACCGGGATGACCTGCCGGGCGACGAGCCACGCGCCCTTGAGGTTGATGTCGAGCATGGTGTCCCATGCCTCTTCGGTCAGCTCGTGGGCCAGCCCGTAGGCGCAGATTCCGGCGTTGTTGAACAGGATGTCGATCCGGCCGAAGCGGGAAAGCGCGAGGTCCACCGCGGCGTGGATCGCGGCGTCGTCGCGCACATCGCCGGCGAAGGTCGCGCAGGCGCCACCGGCGGCCGTGCAGTCGGCAGCGAGGCGCTCCAGGTCCGCCGAGGTTCCCATGCCGTAGCCGGGGTAGGGGAGCGGGCGCGCGACGTCGAAGGCCAGCACGGCGGCGCCTTCCCGGGCCAGGGCCAGCGCCGACGCGCGACCCTGCCCGTGCGCCGCGCCCGTCACGAAGGCCACTCTCCCGCTGCATTCACCCATGCTGTGCCTCGGTCCGTCGGAACGGCTCCAGGTACTCGTCGAGCGGCACCCGCAGGGCGTTGTTGAAGACGTTGGTCGCCACCATGAGCGCGCCGAAGGCGGTGAGGGCGACGATCTGCTCTCGGCTCAGCCGCTCGGCGATCGGCTGGTAGACCGGATCGGGCACTGTGTGCGGCGTGACGGCGAGGCTCCGGCCGAAAACCACCACGGCCGACTCCCAGTCGTCCAGCACCAGCCGGTCGGGGTCCTCCCCGGATTGTACCAGCAGCCGACGGAAGAAGGTGGAGCAGATCAGGCAGTCGGTCTCGCTGGAGACCGCGTGGGCGAACAGCGTGGTGAGCCGCTCGCCCAGGAACGGCTGCACCGTGTCGCGGAGCGGGTACCAGGTCATCAGCGCGTCGAACGCCGGCACCGAGTGCAGCAGCGTCCGTTTCATGTTGGTGATGCGGGCGACGCGGGTATGGCCATCGTGCGCGGTCTTCGCGGCCGGCGGCAGGTCGTCGTAGGTGGTGGGAGGCACTCGGGTGCCTTCGGGCGTGCTCATGAGGACTCCGGAGACGCGAGAACCCGCAGGTTATCGCCCTCTCGGACTCTGTCAAGGTGAGGGGCGGGTGATCGGCGTCGAGGCCCGCGTACCGGGCATCCGCCCCTGTCATGTCTGACTAGTGCGACCAGGCGGGCATGGTCTCCGGCTTGCCGCTGTAGCCGATCCGAGTGACGGTTCCACCCGTCGGCGTCATCGTGTAGATCTGCGTCACGTTGCCCGATCGTCCGCTGCTGAAGGCGATCCGGCTCCCGTCGGGACCAGCTCGGGTACATGTCCGAGGCGGGGCTGTCGGCGATTGTGGTGGTCTTGCCGGTGGTCAGGTTGCGGAGAAGAATGTCCCAGTTGTTGAAGCCATCGATCAGACGGGCGAAGGCCAGCTTGGTCCCGTCCGGTGACAGGGCCGGCTGCGAGATGGCGGTAGGGGC
>DATCWW010000372.1:0-5256 GCA_036566145.1 Gemmatimonadales bacterium | reverse complement strand
GGCGCAGCGGCTCAAGATCGCCCGCGAGCTGATCCAGGCCGGCAAGCGCGAGGGCCGGAAGCTCTACATCCTCGACGAGCCCACCACCGGGCTGCATCTCGACGACGTGCGGGTGCTGATCCAGGTGCTCGACCGGCTGGTCGATGCGGGACACACGGTCGTCGTCATCGAGCATCACCTCGACCTGATCAAGCGAGCCGACTGGGTGATCGACCTGGGTCCCGAGGCCGGTGACGCCGGCGGGCGAGTGGTCGCTCAGGGAACGCCCGAGGCGGTCGCGGAGATCACCGAATCCCACACCGGCCGTTACCTTCGACCCCTCCTCCCCTCGCTCACCACGGCGGCGCTCGCCGGCTGAGGCCGGCGCTTCGCACAATCTCCTTCGACACGTAACACGCGGGTTACCGGCTGGTGACCGGGCACTGACCGGAGACCGGAAGCTTCGGTGCGCTCCGTCGTCGTGCGCCGCGCCCCCGGGCACGCCGCACACCGGAGAGAGGCCTTTCGGTTCTTCCCATCTCGAGGAGTACGTATGAAGGCACCCGCACACCTGTTGTCCGCATTCGTCCTCTGCACCAGCCTCGGCGTCGCTGCCTGTGACCAGCACGAGCCGCCGTCGAGCACCCAGGGCTCCGCCCTGTCAGCCGATCCGGCCGGCTCCGGGGTGTTTCAGTTCGAAGCCCTGGCGACCTCCGCCGCCTGTACCGACGGGGGCAACGCCGCTGCGCCGCTCGTCCTCCCCAGCGGCTTCAGCCAGACGGTCGTCGCCGGCGAGCCCGACTACCCGGACCTGCCCGACATGAACACGGTCAACGAGACCGGAGGGTCGGCAGGCCGGTTCCTCTATCGCCCCCACGAGGTCACCTCCGGGGGTGCGGTGACGGTGACCGATCTCGAGACCGGCGCCACGAGGACGCTGGCGCAGCGGAACGACTGGGAGCGGCTCGACGGGATCGTCTGGACCCCCTGGGGTACCCTTCTGACCGCGGAGGAGACCTCGGCGGCCGCGTTCAAGGACCCGGGGGTGCCGCAGGCGGAGGCCGGTCTGGTGTATGAGATCGACCCCGTCTCCGCCGCCGTGACGGTGCGGCCGGCGATCGGCTCCCGGGCCCACGAGGGCCTGCGCTTCGACAGCCAGGGCAACCTGTACGGCATTTCCGAGACGGGCCCGGGTTACATCTACAGATTCGCGCCCGCTCGTCCGGGCGATCTCTCCAGCGGCCAGCTCTACGCACTCAAGGTCGCCGACGCGAGCCGCACCGGTGAGGCGGAGTGGGTCCCGCTCCCGGCGGACTCCGCGCAGGTGAACTCGGTGCGCGCCGCCGCGATGGCGGGCGCCACCGGATGGACCCGGCCAGAAGACGTCGAGATCGGCGATCACACCCTCTACGTCGCGATCACCGGAGAGAACCTGGTGCTGGCGATCGATCTGCGGGCGGCGGGCGGCGGCGGCGCCCACGCCACCGCCTTCGTCAGGAACTACGTGCAGGCCGGGGTCAACGCGCCGTCGAGCCCCGCCACCAATGCGTTCACCTTCCCCGACAATCTGGCCCTCGACCGGTCGGGCAATCTGTACATCACCGAGGATCCCGGCGGGGAAACTCCGTCGAAGACCATCGGCGACGACATCTGGATGGCCACGCCGGACAAGGGACAGACCGGGCTTGCCGGCTCGGTGGTTCGGTTCGCCACCCTCACCGACTGCAACGCAGAGCCCACCGGCATCTACTTCGGCAAGCGCGGACCGACGTCGCTGTTGGTCAACATCCAGCACCGTGGCGGCGACGGGCTCGACAAGAGCCTCGCGATCACCGCCGGCACCGAGTAGACACCAGGCTGATGCTGGACGCGGCGGCGGGGGGGTCAGCCCTCCGCCGCCGCCTCGCGCACCAGGCGCCACGCCTCGGCCACATGCTCCCGCCCTGTGGCCCGCTGTCCCACGACGAGGCGGATGGCGTAGCGCCCGCCCAGGCGGGTGTGGGTGAGGAAGACGCGGCGCCTCGCGTTCACCCGGTCGAGCAGACGGCGATTGAGGTCATCCACCTCGGGATCGCTCAGTCCCTCGGGGCGGTACCGAAAGCACACCAGGCCGAGCGGCACCGGCGCCATCACCTCGAAGCCGGGTTCCTGCCGGATCCAGCCCTCGAGCTCCCGGGCCAGCGCCACATGGCCGCGGATCAGAGCCTGAAGGCCCTCGACGCCGTAGCTCCGCAGCACGAACCAGAGCTTGAGGGCCCGGAAGCGCCGGCCGAGCTGGATCCCCCAGTCGCGGAAGTTGACGACTTCCGGGTCGTACTTGGTGCGCAGGTACTCGGGGGTGGCCTGGAACGCGCCCAGGAGCGCGGCGGG
Organism: Gemmatimonadales bacterium; assembly: GCA_036566145.1. GTDB lineage: Bacteria > Gemmatimonadota > Gemmatimonadetes > Gemmatimonadales > GWC2-71-9 > CAVVWJ01. The sequence continues at coordinate 2,907 of DATCWW010000372.1, read as the reverse complement.
ATCCCGGACGTAGTAGGCGGTGCAGTCGAAGTTGGTCAGCAGCCACTTGTGCGGGTTGAGGACGACGCTGTCGGCGCGGTCCACGCCTGCGAAGATCCATCGGAGCTCGGGCACGATCGCGGCGGGGCCGGCGTACGCGGCGTCCACGTGGAGCCACACGCCATGGCGGGTGCAGATCTCGGCGATCGCGGGCACCGGGTCGATCGCGGTGGACGAGGTGGTGCCGACCGACGCGATGACGCACGCCGGCCGGATCCCGGCGGCGATGTCGTCCCCCAGGGCCCGCTCCAGCAGCTCCGGACGCAGCGCGAAATCCCGGTCGGTGTCGATCCGGCGCATCCGGGCAAGTCCATACCCCGCGAGCTTCACCGCCTTGTCCACCGAAGAATGCGCCTCGGCCGAGGCGTAGACCGCGAGCGATGGTCCCCCGCTCAGTCCCTCCGCGCCGGCCGCGCCCCCGGTTGCGCGCTCGCGGGCGCTGAGCAGGGCCACCAGGGTCGCGGTGGAGGCGGTGTCCTGAATGACCCCGACGAATTCCGGCGGCAGACCGACCATTTGCCGGAGCCAGTCCATGACCACCTGCTCCAGCTCCGTTGCCGCTGGAGAAGTCGCCCAGGACATGCACTGAGCTCCGATAGCCGCAGTCAGCATCTCGGCCAGGATCGAGGGCGGGCTGTTGTTGCCGGGGAAGTAGGCGAACCACCCCGGGTGATTCCAATGCGTCATGCCCGGGACGATCCGCTCGCGAAAATCGCGGAACAGGTCCTCGAACGGTTCGCCGGCGGAGGGGGGCGCCGCCGGGATCGCGCGACGGACTTGCCCGGGAGCGACGTCTGGCGTGATCGGGAGCTCGGCCACGCCGGCGAGATAGTCGGCCATCCAGTCCACCAGGATGTGGCCGTGACGCCGGAATTCATCGGGGTTCATGGCCCAAAGCGAACCCGCGCCTCGCCGAGCGTCAAGGATCGGTTACGTTTGCGCGTCGGGTCCGCGGCGCCGTCGAGGCGGCAATCCGGGATCACTTTGCCGAGGGAGGTCCGCTGGCCGCCGCCGTCCGGGGGTCCGCCGGGCTGGGCTGGATGGTTCTGGCGCAGCTCTGCTTCGCGGTGATGAACGTCTCGACCCGCCTGGGCGCCGCCCGCCTGCCCTGGCCCGAGATCGCCGCCGCGCGCTTCCTGATCGGCGCGCTCGTGGCCATCGGCCTCGGGATCGTCCGAGGCTCGTCGCTCCGCCCGACCGACCGCACCGGCGCGCGCTGGCGGAGCGGTTACGGCACCATCGCGGCCATCGGCTCGTTCTTCGCGCTCGGCTCCAGCCGGATCGGCGTGGCCGATGCCGCCACGCTCACCGCGACCGCGCCGATCTTCGTGGCCCTCCTCTCGGGGCCGCTCCTGGGAGAGCCGGTCGGGCCACGGCTCTGGGTAGCGCTGGGCCTCACCTTCGCCGGCATCGTCGCCTTGCTCCAGCCCGCCTTCGCGATCGCCTGGCCGGTGGTGCTGGTGGCGACGCTGGGGGCGCTCTCGTATGCCATGGCCATGATCTGGCTCCGCCGCATCGGCCCCGGCGAGAGCCATGAGGCGGTGGTCCTGCACTTCTCGCTCACCGGGCTCGTCACCATGCTGCTCCTCAGTCTGCCCGCCTGGCGCTGGCCCGATGGGCACGGAATGCTCTACCTGCTTGGCGCCGGGCTGGGCGGGGGCGGCGCGCAGCTCGCCATGACCCGCGCCTATGCCCTCCAGCGGGCCGCGCCGGTGACCGCGCTCGCCAGCCTCGGGATCGTGTTCACCTACCTGCTGGCCCTGCCGCTCTTTCCCGAGCATCCCACCGGCTGGCAGGTGGCGGGGTCGCTGCTCGTCATCCTCGCCACGGCGGAGATATCTTTCCGGCATGACCGCCATCCCGCTCGCGCCGCGCGGCCTGGGGTATGACCCCATGCTGGCGTGTCGCCACCTGCACGAGGCCGACCCCGTCCTCGGCGGGGTGATGGAGCGGGTCGGCGGCTGTACTCTGCGACCCGAGCCGACGCAGAGCCTTTTCGCCGCCCTGGCCCGGGCGATAGTCTACCAGCAGCTCTCCGGACGCGCCGCCGCCACCATCCTCGGCCGGGTGCACGCGATCTACGCACCCAGGCGATCCATCACCCCCCGCGACATCCTCGCCACGACGCCCGAGCGCCTCCGCGCGGCGGGACTCTCCACCGCGAAGACCGCCGCCCTGCGCGACCTGGCCGCACGGACGCTCGACGGCACCGTGCCCAGCATGGCCGCGGCCCGCCGGATGGGCGACGAGCCGCTGATCGAGCGTTTGGTACAGGTGCGGGGAGTGGGACGCTGGACCGTCGAGATGCTGCTCATGTTCCGCCTCGGCCGGCCCGATGTGCTGCCGGTGAGCGATCTGGGCATTCGGAAGGGATTCGCCCTTACGTTCGGGGTTCGCCGACTGCCGGCCCCGGTGACCATCACCCGCCGCGCCCAGCGGTGGCGCCCCTACCGCTCGGTCGCCTGCTGGTATCTCTGGCGCGCGCTGGAGCTCTGACCCGGAGAGCAAGCCATGAACGACATCACCCAGCCGCTCCCGGGCCACGAGCCCAGTCTCCACACGGTCGAGATGGTCTGCGATCGCCTCGCCGCGCTCGGCGCGCAGGTCGGACCCGACACGGCACGCGACCTCATTCGCGCGGTGCTCGCGGCGGAGGCACCCCGGGTGGATGCCCGGCTGCGCGAGGCGCTCGACACGACGCTGCAGACCATCCGGGTAGCGGCCCAGGCGGCGATGGGCGTGCTCGCGACCACGTCGCCGGCGGAGTCTCGGAGCCGGCCGGCCCCGCCGAGATCCGAGGCGGCGGAGACACCGCCGGCCAAGGCCGCTCCGCCCGCACCTCCTCGCCGACCAGCCGGCCGCGTGTCG
>DATCWW010000351.1:0-3673 GCA_036566145.1 Gemmatimonadales bacterium | reverse complement strand
CGCGGGGGAATGGATCGCGCGGTCGGGTCACCTCGGCTCCGGCGTAGCCGGCGCCGGGCTCGTCCTGTTCGCCATGGCATATGTCGGCAGCGAACCGGGTGATGGCCCCATCGCCGTGCCTCGATCCATGCGCCGGGCCCTGGTCTGGATCGGCGGCGTGGCGTTGATCCCGACGGCCCTCTGGCTGGCCAGCGCCGAATGGTGGGCATACCACCCCACCGCAGGCCGCGGCGCGGCGGGAGCTCTCGCCTGGGCGATCGCTCTGGTCCTTCCGCTGGGAATCGCGGTGGCGCTCCGGGGAGTCGGAGCCCTGCCGATGGCGCCGATCACGCTCTGGGTGGCCCTCGGCCCATGGCTGATCCACCAGCGCGGCGTTGCCCCGTACCTGTGGGCCACCGGCCTCGCCGGGCTCCTCCTCTGGTGGGGACTCCGCGACCGTCGCGGCACCCCGGTCAATCTTGGTATGGCCGGGTTCGCTCTCACGGTGCTGGTCTTCTACTTCTCCGACGTCATGGACCGGCTGGGCCGCTCCGCCAGCCTCATCGGGATGGGCCTGCTCCTGTTGGTCGGAGGCTACCTCCTCGAGCGAGCTCGCCGGCGGCTGCTCGGCCGGTTCCGGGAAACGGCGCCATGAACGCCCGAAGCGCCGGGGTGACCCTCGCCATCGTGCAGCTCCTGCTGGTGACCGGGATCGGCCTCAAGTACGCCACCGATCGGGCGCGGCTGCCGTCCGGCTGGGCGCGGACCGTGCCGTTCGATCCCAGCCTCCCGATCCGCGGCCGCTACGTCCGCCTTCGGCTTCAGGTCCCGCTGTCGGCGGCGGGCCCTACGGCCGGAACGGTGGCTCGGGTCCGCCTCGCCGCTGCGGCCGGCCGGGTCTATGCGGTCGTGGACAGCGCAGCCGCGCTCGAGGCGGCTCTCGACACGGCGAACGGCGCGCCGGTCGCCCGGCTGAGCGACCCGATCGCCTTCTTCATCCCGGAGCACGTGCCCGATCCGTCCGTGCGCGTGCGGGACGAGGAGCTCTGGGCCGAGATCACGTTGCCGACGAGCGGGCCGCCAAGGCCGATCCGGCTGGGCGTACGTCGCGGCGGGGCCCTCCAGCCACTCGACCTTCGCTGAATTCGGCCTCCGCCGGCGGCACGGCGGTTCGCCTGGTCCAATGTCGCGGCCATAGCATGCCGCATGTTCGCCGGCTCTCCACTCCCGCTGCATCCCAGGTCGTCGCTCGCGTCGGTCGTGCGTGAGGCAACTCCGGGAGAGCGGCTCGGCGCCTGGGTACGCGGGATCGGTCCCCGAGTACGGCGCGGCCGCGCCGCCGGCGCCCATCTCGCCCTCTCGGGCGACCTCGGCGCCCTCCTCCGCCGGTGCGACCGCGTGGCGGTCCGGCACGGCGCCGAGCCGGTCGTGCTCCCCGCCGACGAGCTGATCGGCCTCAGGGTGCTCGAGATCGTCCTGGGCCTTCCGTACCTGCCGGCGGCGGAACGGCTGCAGGCCCTGTATCCGAACCTGCGCAACGACGGCGGGGTGCTCGCCGTGCCGGTCGGGGCGGACCTGCCGGAGGAGGTGCTGGGCCGCTGCGCTCAGGGACGGATTCCGGTCGCCGCGAGCCGCATTCGCTATCGCCCCATGGAGCGTTGACGCCGTCACGCAGGGGTCTCTAGGTTAGGGCCATGCTCCGGCGCCATCTCCATGTCGTCCCTTAAGCTCGCGGCCCTCGCCACGCTCGGCGAGCTGCTCGAGCGCCTCGCCGAAGCCCTCCAGGTCGACGGCGAGACACTCGTGCGCGCCGGCGCGCGCATTCTCGGCATCTGGCTGCTGGCCTGGCTGGCTTTCCGGGTGGTCGCGCTCGCCGCCCGCCGGATCGAGCTCGAAGTGGACGACGGCGACGACTCGGTCACCACCCTCCGGGAGCGCCGGGGCCAGACCATCTCCCAGCTCCTCCGGAGCGTGGGGCGGCTGCTGGTGATCTCGATCGCCCTGCTCCTCACCTTCAATGTCTTCATCGACATCGGCCCGATCCTCGCGGGCGCCGGCATCCTGGGCCTCGCCGTGTCGTTCGGGGCCCAGAGCCTGGTCAAGGACTTCCTCTCGGGCTTCTTCATCCTGTTCGAGAACCAGTTCGCCATCGGGGACGTGATCGAGGCCGGAGGGAAGAGCGGGACGGTGGAGAAGATGACCCTCCGGGTGGTCATCCTGCGCGATATCAAGGGCACGATCCACATCGTGCCCAACAGCGAGATCAAGGTGGTCAGCAACATGACCCGGGGCTGGTCCCGGGCGGTGGTGGACGTCGGGATCACCTACGAAGAGGACATCGACCGCGCCCTGGCCGTGGTCCGGGACGAAGCGGCCCAATTCTCCACCGACAAGAACTGGGGCGCCCAGCTCGATGGGCCGCTCGAAGTGCCCGGGATCGAGTCCCTGGGCGACAGCGCGGTGGTGATCCGGACCTTGATCAAGACCCAGCCCGGATCGCAGTGGACCGTGGCGCGAGAATTCCGCCGCCGGCTCAAGAAGCGGCTGGACCGCGAGGGGATCTCGATCCCGTACCCGCAGCGGCGGGTCCACGTCCAGGTCCAGGGCGGACCGGCGTCGCCCGAGGTGGTGGCCACCGGCGGCGCGGCCGGCGGATGAGTCTCGCCCTCCACAATACCCTCACCCGCCGGACCGACCCGCTCGTCCCGCTCGCCCCGGGCAAGGTGTCGCTGTACACCTGCGGGCCTACCGTCTACAACTACGCCCACATCGGGAATTTCCGGACCTTCCTCTTCGAGGACCTCCTGCGGCGCTGGCTGGAGGCGAGCGGGTACGAGGTCTTCCATATCATGAACCTGACCGACGTGGACGACCGGACGATCGCCGCGGCCGGAGGCCGCGGGGTCTCGCTCCGGGAGCACGTCGATCCGTTCGCCCGGGCGTTCGAGGAAGACCGGGACTGGCTCCGGATCCTGCCAGCGCACGCGCAGCCGCGGGCGACCGAATTCATTCCCGCCATGATCCGGCTGATCGAGGGACTGCTGGCCAAAGGTGTGGCCTACCGCGGGGAGGACGGCTCGGTCTACTTCGCCATCGCGCGGTTCCCGGAGTACGGCCGGCTGAGCCAGCTCGACCGCCGCGAGCTCCGGGCCGGTGCCAGTGAGCGGGTGAGCGCGGACGAATACGCCAAGGAGGACGCCCGCGATTTCGTGCTGTGGAAGGCGGCCCGCCCCGAGGACGAGGCGGTGGGGGCGGCCTGGGACGCGCCCTTCGGCCGGGGACGGCCGGGCTGGCACGTCGAGTGCTCGGCCATGGCGCTCGAGCTGCTCCAGCGGCACTGGAATACCGACGTCCTGGACATTCACGCCGGCGGCGTGGACCTGATCTTTCCCCACCATGAGGACGAGATCGCGCAGAGCTGCGCGTACACGGGCCGGGCGGAGTTCGCCCGGCACTGGGTGCACGGGGAGTTCCTCCGGATCGACGGCACGAAGATGTCCAAGCGCTATGGCAACATCCTGACCGTGCGCGACCTGCGGGAGCAGGCGGTGGAGCCGGGCGCCGTGCGGCTCCTTCTCTTCGGCACTCACTACCGCCAGGTGCTCGAGTGGAGCGACGAGGCGTTGGCGGCGGCCCGCGAAGGCTCGGCCCGGCTGGGCGCGTTTCGCGACCGCCTCGAGCGCGCGGCCGGCAG
>DATCWW010000319.1:0-15796 GCA_036566145.1 Gemmatimonadales bacterium | reverse complement strand
CAGGCGGCGAGCAGCCGCTCGCGCGACCACCTGGTGGTCCGAGGGTCGGGCGGCATGCTCACCGTGGCCGGCGGGAAGCTCACCACCTATCGGGTGATGGCGCGCGAGGTGGTGGACCGCGCGGTCCGGGAGCTCCGGTTTCGCGAGGGGCGGAGCCGCCCGGGCGAGGCGCTCACCGACGAGGAGCCGCTGCCAGGCGGCGAGACCGACGACTTCGGCCCGTTTCGCGAGCGGGGGCTGGAGCTGGGGGTGCTGCCGGACAGCGTGGACCACCTGGTGCGGCACTACGGGACCGAGGCGGCGGGGATCTACAACCTGGGCGGCGGCGACCGCCGCCTCCTGCGCCGGCTCCTGCCGCCGCATCCCGCGATCGAGGCCGAGGTGCTGCACGCGGTGCGGCGGGAGCTGGCGCAGACGGTGGAGGACGTCCTGGTCCGGCGTCTCCACCTCTACTACGAGCACCCCGAGCGGGGCATCCCCGCCGCTTACCGCGTGGCCCAGCTCATGGCCCGGGAACACGCCTGGGACGAGCGGCGGGTCGCGGCGGAAGCGGAGCGCTACGAGGCCTTCGCCCGCCGCTGAGCGCTACTCGGCCGGATCCACGACCACGATCCCCGACATCCCGACCCCACCGGGGGCCCCGTGGGCCAGGCAGTAGTAGCGGAAGGTGCCGACCTGGCTGAAGGTGTAGGTGTAGCTGTGCGGCGCATTGAACAGCGCCGTCCCGTTCTCCGGTGCCGGAGTCTCGCCGTCGTCGGGAGTCACGTTGTGGCCGTTGGCGCCCTCGGCCCACACCCAGGAGACGGCCTGGCCCAGCTGGACGTGGACCAGTGCCGGAGTGAACGTGTTGGTCGCGCCGACGCTGACCGTGACCGGCTCGGGGGGAGGCCCACCGCCGCCCGCGTCCTCCGCCGTAGCGGCGTAGCTCAGGGGTGAGTTGGTCGCGCCGGTGACCGAGGCGCGCGCCTCCTGCGGCCCGATCGCGGCCCCCAAGGTCCAGGTCACCTGGGCGATGCCGTTGGCATCGGTGAGCGATGTCGCGGCGCCCATCGAGCCACCGCTGGGCGTCGTCCAGGTCACGCTGACCTGCTCCGCCGGCTGGTCGTCCCGGGTCACCAGCACCCGGAGCGGCTGGGCCAGCTCCGCCTGAGGCGCCGCGGTCTGGTTGTCCCCGCTCTTGCTCGGCTTGGAGAGAACGGTCACGGGCGTGGGGTTGCTCTGGCCGTTGTCGCTGCCACACGCCGCGGCCAGCAGCGTGAGTGTCGTGACCAGACCACCCCAGGCCATCGTCCGGTACCTGCGCATCGGGTCCCTCCGGAATACATGGATGATTCTCAGCCTACCACATATAGGACGCCGGGCAAGCGCAATCGTGGACGCTGTCGCTGCGGGGGGCCGGACGGGCCATTATCTTCACCCATGCCCCGGTGAGGGCTCCGGGCGCGCCCGGCTTCGCGCGCACCTCAGGGACATGCGGTGAGCTTCGTGGATCCCAACGTGTTCGAGACGGCCAACGCGGGCTTCGCGCAGGCCATGTACGAGGAGTATCTCCGCGACCCCGCCGCGGTGGGTCCGGAGTGGCGCCGGCTGTTCGAGAGCGGGGTGGTCGGGGAGCGGCCGGAAAACGGGCGCGGGGGAGCGCAGGCGCGCCCGGACGCAGAGGCGCAGGGGCGGACGGACGCGGAGGCGCAGGGACGCAGGGACGCAGGGTTGGCGGCTTCTGACACGCTGCGCCCCAGCGACCTTGCGCCCCTGCGACCCAGCGTCTCTGCGTCGCAGCGCCCGAGCACCTCTGCGCCTCCCGGCGCGGTTCCCATCAAAGGACCTGCCGCTCGCCTCGTCGCGAACATGACCGAAAGCCTGGCCGTCCCGACGGCGACGACCTTCCGGGTGGTGGGCGTGGGCGCGCTCGAGGAGCGCCGCAAGCGGCTCAACGCCGCGCTGCAGGCGGCCGGCCGACGGGGCAAGCTCTCCTTCACCCATCTCATCGCCTTCGCCCTGGTCCAGGCCACCAAGCGCCATCCGGTCATGGGGCACACCCTGGTGCACGCCGAGGGCGCCGACTTCCGGCTACAGCCAGAGGGCATCGGGCTGGGCCTTGCGGTGGACGTCCAGCGCAAAGACGGGAGCCGGGGCCTGGTGGTGCCCGTGATCAAGCGGGCGGACACACTCGACTTCGCCGCCTTCCACGCCGCCTACGAGACGCTGGTCGAGAAGGCCCGAAGCAATAAGCTCATGCCGGACGATTTCGCCGGCGCCACCATGTCGCTCACCAATCCCGGCGGCCTCGGCACGGTTGCATCGGTGCCGCGGCTCATGGCGGGCCAGGGGAGCATCATTGCGGTGGGCGCGATCGGCTATCCGGTCGAGTTCCACGCCGTACCGGAAGAGCGGCTCCGCGAGTTCGGCATCAGCAAGGTCATGACCGTCACCAGCACCTACGACCACCGTGTCATCCAGGGCGCGGAGTCGGGGGCGTTCCTCGCGACCCTGGATCACCTGCTCCAGGGCGACGAGGGGTTCTACCAGCTCATCGAGGAGAGCCTGCAGCTCTCCGCCGAGAGCTACGAGCTGGTGAAGGCCGCCCCCGGGGCCCAGCGGGAGGAATCGGTCGGGCCGATCGCGCCCGAGATGCTGTACCACGTGGCCGCCGCGATGGCGCTGGTGAAGGCGTTCCGGATGCACGGCCACCTGGCCGCGCATCTCGACCCGCTCGGCACCCAGCCCATCGGCGATCCCGCCTTGAACCCGGACGGTCCCCTCGGCCTTACGCCGGAGGCCCAGGCTTCGATCCCGTCCAAGGTGCTCCGCATCGCGGTGCCCGGGCGCACCCTGGCCGAGTCGCTTCCCTATCTCCAGGCCACCTACTGCGGCACCATGGCCTACGAGATCGAGCACATCGCCACCCACGAGGAGCGCGTCTGGCTGCGGGAGAAGATCGAGAGCGGCGCGTACCGTCAGCCGATGCCCGCCGCCGAGCAGCGCCGGCTGCTTCGGCGGCTCACCGAGGTGGAGGCCCTGGAGAAGTTCCTCCACAAGGCGTATCTGGGGCAGAAGCGGTTCTCGATCGAAGGCGTGGAAATGCTGGTGCCCATGCTCGACCTGACCATCGAGCGCGCGGCCGGCTCGGGCGCCCGCGACGTGGTGATCGGCATGGCGCATCGCGGCCGGCTCAACGTGCTGGCGCACACGGTGGGGCGGCCGTACGAGACGATCTTCGCCGAGTTCGAGGGCGGCCGGCAGGTGGAGGGTGGGCAGCTCACCCCCGAGGGGGGCACCGGCGACGTGAAGTACCACCACGGTGCCGAGGGCGCCTACGTCACCACCGGCGGCAAGGCGATCACCGTCTCGCTCTCACCCAATCCGAGCCACCTCGAGTTCGTGAGCCCGGTGGTGGACGGGCGGGCCCGGGCCAAGCAGACCCAGCGCCGGGGGCGGGAGGCGCACCACGACCCGTCGGCCGCGCTTCCGGTCACCATCCACGGCGACGCGGCGTTCGCCGGCCAGGGCGTCGTGGCCGAAACCCTCAACCTGGGCTCGCTGAAGGGATACCGCACCGGCGGGACGCTCCACATCATCACCAACAACCAGGTCGGCTTCACCACCGACATGGAAGATGCCCGCAGCACCCGCTATGCCTCCGACCTGGCCAAGGGCTTCGACATCCCCATCATCCACGTCAACGGCGACGACGCCGAGGCCTGCCTCAGCGCGGTGCGGCTGGCGATGGCGTACCGCGACCGGTTCCATCAGGACGCGGTGATCGACCTGGTCGGATATCGCCGGTACGGCCACAACGAGGGCGACGAGCCGGCCTACACCCAGCCGCTGATGTACGAGCGGATCAAGAGCCACCCGACCGTGCGGGACCTGTACGCGAAGCAGCTGGTGGCCGCGGGCGTGCTCACCCAGGAGGAAGCCGACCGGGAGGCGACCGAGACGTATCAGCGCCTGGTGGACGTGCAGCAGTCCTTCAAGGCCAGCATGGGCAAGTCCATCACCAAGGAGCACACGCTTCGGCTGAGCGGCGCGGGACAGGAGTTCGACACCGCGCTCGCGCCGGAGTTCCTGACGGCGCTCAACGAACAGCTCCTGACCTGGCCCGAGGGGTTCACGGTCCATCCCAAGCTCAAGCGGCAGCTCGAGCGCCGGCGCACCGCGCTGGGCCCCGAGGGCGGGATCGACTGGGCCCACGCGGAGACGCTGGCGCTTGCCTCGTTGCTGACCGAGGGCATTCCCATCCGGCTCACCGGCCAGGACACCGAGCGGGGGACCTTCAGCCAGCGCCATCTGGTGCTGCACGACGCCGCCACAGGCCATACCCTGACGCCGATCCAGCGGCTGCCCGGCGCGCTCGCGCCCATGGAGCTGCACAACAGCCCGTTGTCGGAGCTGGCGACCCTGGGCTTCGAGTACGGGTACAGCGCGGCGGCGCCCGACGCGCTGGTGCTCTGGGAGGCGCAGTTCGGCGACTTCATCAACGGCGCCCAGGTCATCGTGGACCAGTTCCTCTCGGCGGGGCTGTCGAAGTGGGGCCTCACCACCCGGCTGACGCTGCTCCTGCCCCACGGCTACGAAGGCCAGGGGCCGGAGCACTCGAGCGCCCGGCTGGAGCGATTCCTCCAGCTCGCCGCGGAAGGCAACATCCGGGTGGCGAATCCGACCACGCCGGCGCAGTACTTCCATCTCCTCCGCCGGCAGGCCCGCCGGACCCGTCAGCGGCCGCTGGTGATCCTCACTCCCAAGAGTCTGCTGCGACTGCCACAGGCCAGCTCGCGGCTGGAGGAGCTGGCCCGCAATCAGTGGCAGGCGGTGCTGAACGATCCCGTCGTCTCACAGCGCCCCGAGCGGGTGACTCGCCTGGTCGTTTGCAGCGGCAAGATCTACTACGATCTGCTGGCCGAGGCGGAGAAGATGACCGAGGCCCGGCCCGCCGTGGCCCGGATGGAGCAGCTCTACTCCTTCCCCTGGACCGAGATGCGCGACCTGCTCGCGGCGTATCCCGCCCTGGAGGAGCTGATCTGGGTGCAGGAAGAGCCGCGGAACATGGGGGCGTGGAGCTACGTCGAGCCCAAGCTGCGCGAGCTGGCGCCCGAGGGGGTGCGGGTGGGCTACGCCGGCCGGCCCGAGCGGGCCAGCCCGGCCGAAGGCTATCCGGCGGCCCACGTGGCGGAACAGAGCCGGATCGTGCGGGAGGCGCTCAAGGGGAGGCCGGCGGAAGAGCCGACACCACTGCCGACCACAGCCGCGGCGGGCCAGGCGAAGGGGTAGAAATGCCGAGGGCGGCCAATGGCCGCCCTCTTCATCTGCTCCGTTGCCCAGTCACTCCTTCGGGAGGATCGGTCGTTCCGACGCCTGTCGGGCGAGCTCCCGGAGGGGCTCGGACAGGTGCTCTCCGTAGTGGAGAAGGAACACCCCCCGCGACCGCTTCTGCATCAGAAACGCGACCAGCGGGGTGTCAGCTTTGACCGCATTGCAGTCGCGGCAGGCCAGGACCAGGTTGTCCGCGCGGTCGTACGCGGTCTGCCCGCGGCGAGGCCGGACATGGTCCAGAGTCATGACGTCGGGCGAGGTCTCGGTCCCGCAATAGGCACACACTGGGCCATGTTGACCCAAGAGCCACTCGCGGTGCGATTGCATCGACCTGCCGGGGGAACGCCGAAAGCTGGGAACGGAGACTGCGGAATGCCTGCGTGATCTTCGTGCCACAAATATCCAGGTTGAGGTTGGATGGTGACCGGTCAGTCCCGGTCACGGGAACGTCCATATAACCTAGCAAGAATGACGCCAAAATGACAGCCCCACGCGGATTTACCCTCCTCCTGGCCGGCTGGGCGGGCTTCCTGACCGGCTGCGCCCCGGCCCCCAGCCAGTCTATCACGGACGACCGCCGGGCCGTCGAGGCCACGGTGAACCGGTACGTCGAAGCCACCAACAGCGGTGACGCCGAGGCCCTGGCCCAGCTCTATGAAGACGATGCGGTCCTCCTCCCCCCCGATCACCAGCCGGTCGAGGGCCGCGCCGCGATCGGCGAGTTCTGGCGCCAGGGAACGGATGAGGGCCTGGAGGTGACGACCCTGCGGCTCGATGTCGACGGTGGGATAGGCTATCTCGTTGCCCAGTATACCCTTCCAGAGACCGATGAGGAGCCGGCCGACTCCGGAAAAACGGTGATGTGCCTGAAGCGGCAGCAGGATGGAAGCTGGAAGGTCACGGCCGACATCTGGAACAGCAGCGTGGGCGACGAAGACGACGACGAGGACGACACCAGCCCGCCACCATCCGTCAGCTGAGCCGCCACCGCCCGGGTGACGGTCCTCACCGACCCCACCCGGGGGCGGCGGCAAGGTGCGGGATGGCGCATCCCCAGATACACGACGGCGAGATCAGAATCGTGGGCCACCGGTGGTCGCGGCAGGCCCATGAGCTCAAGGCCTTCCTGGCCCGCTCCCGGGTAGGCTACCGCTGGCTCGACGTCGAGCGGGACCGGGCGGCCGGCGGCTACCTGGGCGATACGCGGGACGGCCGGGAGACCCTGCCGATCGTGATCCTGCCCGACGGCACCCGGCTGGTCCGCCCGGCGGTGCGGGACCTGGCCGAACGGATCGGACTGGACACGGAGCCGGACCAGCCCTTCTACGACCTGCTCATCGTGGGCGGCGGACCGGCGGGATTGTCCGCGGCGGTGTATGCGGCCTCCGAAGGAATCCGCACCATCGTGGTCGAGCAGGAGGTCCCGGGCGGGCAGGCGGGGTACAGCGCCAAGATCGAGAACTACCCCGGATTCCCCGAAGGCCTGAGCGGACGCGACTTTGCCCAACGGACGGTGGCCCAGGCCGAGCGCTTCGGTGTGGAGATTCTGTCCACCCGCCACGTCGAGAGCCTGGCGGTAAAGGGGCGGTACCGGGAGATCTGTCTCGATGATGAAAAGACAGTGGCGGCTCACGCCGTTCTCCTGGCCACCGGCGTGGCCTTCCGATGGCTGGAGGCGCCCGGTTGCCCCGACCTGGTCGGACGGGGGGTCTACTACGGCGCCGCGGTCGCCGAGGCCAGCGACTGTCGGGACCAGAGGCTGTATGTGCTCGGGGGCGGCAATTCGGCGGGCCAGGCGGCGGTTCTCCTGGCGGAGTACGCCCGCCGGGTCACCATCGTGGCGCCCGAGCCGTCGCTGGAGGACACCATGAGCCAGTATCTCCTCGAGCGGATCGGCGAGCTTCCCAACATCGAGACCTGTCCCGGCCACACGGTGGTCGGCGCCGAAGGCCGGAAGCACCTGGAGCGGCTGGTGCTGCAGCGCACGGACGAGAGCGATCGCCGGACGGTCGCGGCCGACGGGCTATTCGTCTTCATCGGAGCGGAGCCGCGGACCCAGTGGCTGGAAGGGGTGGTGGATCGGGACGAGCAGGGCTTCATCCTGGCCAACGAGCGGTTGGAGACATCGGTGCCCGGGGTGTTCGTGGCCGGCGACGTGCGCGCGGGATCGGTCAAGCGAATCGCGTCGGCGGTGGGCGAGGGAGCCATGGCGGTGCAGTTCATCCACGGCTACCTCGCCGACCGCTGAGCCGGCATCAGGGCGCCGCGGACTTCTTCTCCACCGCCGGGACGTCGATTCGATAATCCGAGGACAACAGGTACTTCCAGGAGTCGTCGTAGGGGTGCACCTCGGTCACCGGGCGCCCCTCCCGCTCCAGCGGCCTCCCCTCGTTGGCCCAGGCGAAGATGCTCCCCGAGAGCGCGGTCGCGTTGTTGTAGCCCTGCGCGGTCAGCCAGTGCACCAGCCGCGCGCCGCGATACCCGACGGTGCTGTAGACCACGATCGCGGTGTCCTTCGGCATCCCCCGGAGCGGCCGGAGCAGCGGCCGGTAGGGGTCCATCCGGAGGGCGCCGTGGAGGTGGCTCACGGCGTACTCGTCCACGGTGCGGGCATCGAGCAGGACCGGCTGGACCCGCTTCGTATCGGCCTGCCAGGCGACCAGCCCCTTCGGGTCGATCCAGTGCACGTCGGGGAACCGGCGGGTGGCCAGCCGGCGGACCACCTCGAACGCGATGGGCGGCCCCGCCAGCAGGATCACCGCCGCACCGACCAGGATAGGCAACACGAATACCAGGAGGACGATCAGCCACCGCGGCTTGCGCCGCGTCCGGCGGAAGCGCACCCGCAGGCTCTGGCCTTCCTCCAGCTCCGGGGTCTGATACTCGTCCATCGAGGGACCTCCGACTCGGGGGCTTTCCTCAACTAACTACGCTCCACCCCTCCCCGCCATGGCCCAGAGCCCGTAATACAGCAGGGCGGTCGCGACCCATCCCACCACACTCCACCGGCGGAACGCTCGCCCCAACCCCTCCGTGTCGCCCGCACCGGCGCGCTCCATCTGGAATTGCGCGGGCAGGAGCACCCCGAGCCAGAGCGCCGTGGCGGCACCGAGCACTACGATCCCCTGGAGCAGCCATGGCGTTCCGGCCACCGCGTAGCCTCGGCGGAGTACCAGGAGGATGCCCGAGACGGTGAGAAGGGTCCCTCCCCCTATCGTGAAGATCAGATCGGTCCAGAGGATGGCGCGGGCCACGGGCTGGAAAGGAACCCGGTCCCGGGCGCGGTAAAGGTACGCCGCCCAGACCCCGGTAACCGTGACGTTCCCCAGCAGCAGCACCGCTCCCGCGACGTGCAGCACGCGCAGGATGGCGATGTCATCCATTCCGCGCCTCGAAGGGCCCCCGCAGCAGTCCAACGGCATGACGGAAGCGGTCCAGCCGCTTGTTGACCGAGAGCCCTCCGGCGGTGAGCGGCCGGAATGCCTCGAGCCGCTCGTGGGCCACCAGTCCGTCGAGCGCGTCGAGCGTGTCTTCCAGCCGGGCGGCGATCCGCTGCATCAGCACCCGGCGGGAAGCCAGGCGCTCCGCCGGGCCGGGGATCCACTCCTCGCCGACCAGTGCGAAGGCCTCGGGCCGCTGCTCGCCTACGAAGGCGTATCGAAACGCCACCGGGCAGACGCGAAGCGGTCCGGACACCGCGTGCACGAGCTGGGCCGCCCCGCGCTCACACCGAAGCGGGCGCTCCGCGGGAGGCCGGCGCGCTCCCTGGGGAAAGATCCAGAGCCCGGTATCTCCCCGAAGCACGGCACCAGCGGCGAGCAGATCCGCCCATGCGGCGCGGGGCGGCTCCCGCCGGAGCGGCAGCGCCCCGATCCGGAGGAAGAAGCGATAGCGCGCGAGCTGCCGCGCCTCCATCAGGATGCGGAAGCGAAGTCCGAGGGCGCGGCTCACCAGGAAGGCGAGGCCGCCATCCCACCAATTGGAGTGGTTCGCGACGAACAGCGTGGGGACGTCCGGCCGCCAGCGCTCGGGGACCCCGGTGGAACGCCAATGCACCGCGGCGAAGGAGCGCGCAGCCTGGCGCCGCACGTAGCGCTCGAACATGCGGCTCGCGATCGTCTCGCTCATCCGCCCTCGCCCGCGGTGACCTCGGGCCACCCGGCCCAGGGCGCCGTCGCGCAGGCCGAGCGCACCAGGATGCCTGCCTTGCGAAGGCCGGAGACGTAGGCCCGGCAGTGGAACACGTCGTATCCCTGCCGCTCGATCGCGTCGAGAATTCCGGCGTAGGTGCGCTGGAGGAGCCGCACGGTGAGGCGCGACCCGTCGCGTGGAAAGAGATCCACCACCGCGTCGGCGGCGCGGAAGAGCCGGCGGGCGCGTGTCACCTGAAAGCGCATGAGGGCCACGAACTCGGGCGTGACCTCGCGGCGCTCGAGGGCCCGGTGGTCTACCCCGAAGCGGGCCAGCTCGTCGGCGGGCAGGTAACGTCGCCCGAGATCCAGATCCTCCCCGACGTCGCGCAGGACGTTGGTGAGCTGCATCGCCACGCCGAGGCCGATCCCGGGCTCGGGGAAGCGACCGTCGGTGGCGCCGAGCACCGGTCCGAGCATCAGTCCCACTCCGCCGGCCACCAGCCGGCAGTAGCGGTGGAGCGCGGGGTAGTCGGGGCAGCGCACCGGATCGAGGTCCATGGCCACCCCGTCGAGCAGGGCGAGGAGCGGCTCCAGCGGCACGTCGTATCGGCCGAGCGTGTCGCCCAGGGCGAGCCAGCGCTCGGGCGCCGGATCACCGGCGTGAAGCGCGCGCACGGTCCGGCCCAGGGCCGCCAGGTCGGCGCGCACGGCGCCGGCCGGCCGGCTGCCGCGAAGATCCACCAGGTTGTCGGCATGACGGCAGTAGTCGTAGAGCGCGAACACCGCCCGCCGCTTGGCGCGGGGAAGGAAGCGGCTGGCGAAGTGGAAGCTCCGGGCCCACACCGCCGTGGTCCGCTCGGCCAGGGCGTAGCTCCGGCGGACGGCCCGCGCGTCGGCCGAGCTCACCGGGTCACTCCATGTTCCTCCGCCATCCGCTCGGCCACCAGTCGGGCCGAGATGAGCACCATCGGGACGCCGCATCCGGGATGGGTGCTCTGGCCCACGAAATAGAGATTGCGATACCGGGAATGGCGATTGTGCGGCCGCAGGTAGCCCACCTGGTCGAGGCCGTGCGCCAGACCGAAGGCCTCCCCGCGGGTCGCCGAGAGGTGGCTGCCGAAGTCCGCCGGCGTAAAGGTCCGACTGGTCACCACCCGGTCGCGCAGGCCGGGAAGACCGAACCGTTCCAGCCGGGCGAGCATCGCCTGCTCCAGCCGGGGCCCCTCGATGGTCCAGTCGATCTCGCGTCCGGGCGCCTGGCTCGGCACGGGCACCAGCACGTACAGGTTCTCGCATCCCGCCGGCGCGAGCGACGGATCGGTCTTGCTGGGATTGCAGACGTAGTAGGGCGGCAGGTCGGGCACCCGGCACCGGGTGAAGATGTCCGTGCAGGCCGAGCGAAGGTCGGCCGGGACGACCAGCGTGTGGTGGGGCAGACCGGGATACCGACCCCGGACCCCGAGATACATCAGGAACGCGCTGCAGCTGAAGGCGAAGCGCCCGGCGCGCGGATGGGGCTCGCCCAGGAGGGCCTGGTAGACGTAGGGCAGGTCGGCGTTGGCCAGGACGAGATCGGCCGGGAGCCGGGTGCCGTCGGCGAGCTGCGCCGCGGTGATGCGCCCGTTCTCGCGCTCCAGCGCGACGACGTCGCTCCGATAGCGGACGCGCACGCCAAGCTCCGTCGCCAGACGAGCCAGTGCACGGGGGAGCGCGTGCATCCCGCCGAGCGGGAAGTAGAGCCCGCCGGCGACCTCGGCGTAGGGCAGGAGGCCATAGATCGCCGGCGCTTCGAACGGCGAGAGCCCCAGGTACAGGCTCTGGAAGCTGAAGGTGTGCCGCAGCTCGTCGCTCCGGAAAAACCCCGCGACCATCCGGTCGAGCCGTCGCATCGCCCCGCCGCGGACCAGGAGCGCGGCGTTCCTGAGGCTCAGGAAATCCCGCCGCTGGTGGACGTTCCGGTCCACGAAGCCGTCGAGCCCGACCCGATAGAGCCGGGAGGTGGCGGCCAGAAAGCGGAGGAGCCTGGGGCCGGCGCCCGGCTCCACGCGTTCCACCTCCTGGAGCATCGCGTTGAGCCGGCTGGTCACGTCGAGCGTACGACCGTCGGCGTAGTGTACCCGATAGTTCGGATCGAGCTGCACCAGGTCCAGATAGGCCTCGAGCGGGCGACCCACGTCGCGGAACAGGGCGTGGAGGTACTCGACCATGAGCAGGAGGGTCGGACCGGTGTCGAAGCGGAACCCTTCCGACTCCCAGAGGCCGCAGCGGCCGCCGGGCACCGCGTGACGCTCCAGCACGGTGACTTCGTAGCCCCGGTGGCGAAGCCGTATGGCCGCGGCGAGCCCGCCCAGCCCGGCGCCGATCACCAGGACGTGACGGCCGCCGGATCGATCCGTCCCGGCCGCACCCGACGGCGGTGACGACGCGCGGCCGGTCCGGAGTGACGTGCTCATGACCGCGACACCATCGTGCCGAGCCCGATGCGATAGCCGTAGCCCTGCAGCTGTCGAGCGAACGGCGCCACGCCGGCCCCGCCGAGGACGGCGACCGTGTCCGGCGGCAGCCGGGGCGGCAGCGCCGCCAGGGACGGAAGGGCCGCCCGAACCACCCTGGCATCGCTGCTGCTCAGGCCGACGGCCTGCGGACGGAGCTTCCAGCTCGTCTCCACCATCTCCTCGGCCGGGAGATCGGCGCCGAGGTACTGGACGCGCCATCCTCCGCCCTGGAGCACCGCCAGCGTCGCCAGGATTCCCCACTCGTGCCGCTCGTTCGGGAGACATCCGGCCAGGAAGAGCGGTCCTGCCGCACGGCCGGTCCGGAGTCCCGCCTTGAGCGCGTGGACCACTACCTCGCTGGCGAGATGCTCCGCGGCGACCGGCAGCTGTCCCACGGCCCAGGCATCGCCGACGGCCTGGGCCAGCGGGATCACTACCTCGGCCGCGAAGGCGGTGAGTCCCCGGAGCGAGAGCTGCTGGGCCACCAGCGCCTCCAGGCGCTCGCGATCGTAGTCGCGGATTGCGCCGAGCAGGGCGCCGAGGGGCGAGCCGTCTTGGCTCTGCGCCTCGACCCGGGAAAGGACGATCTCGGGTGACTGAACCGCCAGGTCGCCGATCCGCTCACCGGCCTCGACCAGCCGGGCGTAGGCCCGGAGCAGGGCCACCTGCTCGCCGGTGTAGACCCGGTAGCCGTTGGGGAGGCGCCGGGGCCGGACGACTTCGTAGCGACGCTCCCAGGCCCGGAGCCGTGCCGGCGCGAGCCCGGTGAGGCGGGACACCTCGTGGATCTCGTAGGTGCGTTCGGGGCTGTACACCACCGATGCGGGCACGGTGCGTCCACGGTGGATGGTTGCCGGGGCCGGCGCTGCCGGAGGACAGCAACATGTTAGCCCTGATCTCCGCTCGCGCGGGAGTGGCGCCGAGGGCGCTGCCCCGGGGGCCGCCTGCCGGTTATTTTCCGCTCTCCCGTTCCCCCGCCGGGACCCGCGACCGAAGGAGCTCGTCTGACCGCCGACACCACCCACATCCGGCCCGCCTCGGCCGGTGGTGCCTCCGTCCGCGATCCCGATATTGCCGATCCCGAGCTGGCCTGGCGCAGCATCAACGCGATCCGGGTACTGGCCATGGATGCCGTCGAGGCGGCCCAGTCGGGCCACCCCGGCACCCCGATGGCGCTGGCCCCCGCGGCCTACATGCTCTGGACCCGTTTCCTGCGGCACAACCCGGCCGATCCGGCGTGGCACGATCGCGACCGCTTCGTGCTCTCCTGCGGCCACGCCTCGATGCTGCAGTACGCGCTGCTCCACCTGAGCGGCTACGATCTCTCCCTCGACGACATCAAGGCCTTCCGGCAGTGGGGCTCGCGCACGCCGGGCCATCCGGAGCGGGGACACACGCCGGGCGTGGAGACCACCACAGGCCCGCTGGGCCAGGGGGTCGGCAATGCGGTCGGCATGGCCATCGCCGAGCGCCTGCTGGCCGAGCAGTTCAACCGGCCGGGCCACGATATCGTGGACCACCGGACCTGGGCGTTCGTGAGCGACGGCGACCTGATGGAAGGGGTCGCGAGCGAGGCGGTCTCTCTCGCGGGTCATCTCCGGCTGGGCAAGCTCACCCTGATCTACGACGACAATCACATCACCATCGACGGCGACACGGCGCTCAGCTTCAGCGAGGACGTGCCGCGCCGTTTCGAGGCCTACGGGTGGCACGTCGCCCGGGTCGGGGACGGCAACGATCTCGCCGCGATCGGGGAGGCGCTGGAGCAGGCCCGCGCGGAGACCGTGCGGCCGACGCTGGTGGTCCTCCGCACGGTCATCGCCGATCCGGCGCCGACCAAGCGGAACACCGCAGAGGCGCACGGCGCCCCGCTTGGCGCGGAGGAGGTCCGGCGGACCAAGGAGATCCTCGGCTGGCCGCCGGAGCCCGCGTTCTACGTCCCCGAGGACGCCCTGGCCCACTGGCGGACGGCGCTGGAGCGGGGCGGGGCGGAACAGGCGGATTGGCGGGAGCGCTGGGACGCCTACGCGGGCGAGTATCCGGAGCATGCGGCCGAGTTCGAGCGCTGGATGGCGGGGCGACTGCCCGACGGGTGGGACAAGACGCTGCCGGTGATTTCGCCCTCGGGTGGCCAGCTCGCCACCCGCCAGGCGTCCGGCCTCGCGCTCCAGGCCATCGCCGCCGCGGTTCCCAACCTGGTGGGCGGCTCGGCCGATCTGGGCGGCAGCACCGGCACCACCCTCAAGCACGGCGGGACGTTCGGGCCGACCACGTCGGGGCGTCAGTTCCACTGGGGCGTGCGGGAGCACGGGATGGCCGCCTGCCTCAACGGCATCGCGGCGCACGGCGGGATCCGGCCGTTCGGCAGCACCTTCCTGGTCTTCTCCGACTACATGAAGCCCGCCATCCGGCTGGCCGCGATCATGCGGCTGCCGGTGATCATCATCGGCACCCACGACTCGATCGGCCTGGGCGAAGACGGCCCGACTCACCAGCCGGTGGAGCACCTGGCCATGCTCCGGGCCATCCCCAATCTGGTCCTGCTCCGCCCGGCTGACGCCAGCGAGACGGTGGAAGCGTGGCGCACGGCGATGGAGCGGACCAACGGGCCCACCGTCATGGTGCTCACCCGTCAGAAGCTTCCGGTGTTCGATCGGAGCACGCTGGGCGCGGCCGCCGGCGCGCGCCGGGGCGGGTACGTGCTGCTCGACTCGCCGGGCGGCAACCCGCAGGCGATCCTGATCGCCACCGGCTCCGAGGTGCACGTGGCCCTCGCTGCCGCGCGCCTGCTCCAGGCCGACCGGGTGCGGGTGCGCGTCGTGTCGCTGCCCTCGTGGGAGCTGTTCGAGGCGCAGCCCGAGGCCTACCGCAACGAGGTCCTGCCGCCGACGGTCCGCATCCGCCTGGGCATCGAGGCCGGGTCGGCGTTCGGCTGGCAGCGGTACACCACCGATTCGGGTGCGATGCTCGCGATGGAGGGCTTCGGCGCGTCCGCCCCGGGCGATCGCCTGTTCCATGAGTTCAAGTTCACCCCGGAGCGAGCCGCCGAGATGGTGCGGACCCTGTTGGCGCGGAGGCAACCGGCATGACCAATCCCCTGGTGCGCCTGGGCGAGCTCGGGCAGAGCCCCTGGTACGACTACATCACCCGAGACCTGGTCGCCACCGGCGAGCTGCGCCGGCTGATCCGCGACGACGGCCTCCGGGGCATGACCTCGAACCCGACGATCTTCGAGAAGGCCATCGCCGGGAGCGCGTCGTACGACGCCGACATCCGCCGGCTGAGCGAGCAGGGGCGGAGCGCGGGCGAGATCTTCGAGGCGCTGGCCGTGGCCGACGTGCGGGCCGCCTGCGACGAGTTCGCCGGGCTGCACCAGGTGACCGGCGGCGTCGACGGGCAGGTGTCGCTCGAGGTCTCGCCCACGCTGGCGCACGACACGCGCGCCACCATCCACGAGGCGGAGCGCCTCTGGGGCGCGGTGGACCGCCCCAACGCGATGATCAAGATTCCCGGCACCGAGGCCGGGCTGCCGGCGATCACGCACTGCGTGGCCGCGGGGATCAGCGTCAACGTCACCCTGCTCTTCTCGGTCGAGCGCTACAGGGCGGTGATCGAGGCCTGGCTGGCCGGACTGGAGCAGCGGCTGGCCGAGGGCGGGGATCTCGGACCCGTCTCCTCCGTCGCCAGCTTCTTCGTGAGCCGGGTGGACGGCAAGGTGGACCCGCTGCTCGACCGCGCCGGGCACGACGCCCTGCGCGGCCGGATCGCGATCGCCAACGCCTGTGCCGCCTATCGGCTGTTCGAGGGGTCGCTCGGCACGCCGCGGTGGCAGCGGCTGGCCCAGGCGGGCGCCCG
>DATCWW010000282.1:0-8868 GCA_036566145.1 Gemmatimonadales bacterium | reverse complement strand
GCCAAGCTCGCCGCCACGACCCGCACGCCGGCGCGCTCCAGCGCGGTGAGCCGGGCGGCCGGCGCCTGCCGCGAGGCGACGACGAAGGTGGGCACCTCGGACGCACTGCGGACGAGACCGAGCGAGCCCGGGAGGTCGGCGGCGGCGTCGAAGATCACCCGGCCGGGGGGAACCCGCGGGGTGACGGCACCTCGCACCGTCAGGCTCGGGTCGTCGGCACGCGCGGTGCGTCCGCCAACTCCGATCGCGTCGAACCCGGCACGAAGCCAGTGCACGTAGCCGCGCGCCTCCGAGCCCGAGATCCAGCGCGAGCGCCCCTCGAGATCGGCGATCCGGCCATCGAGACTGGTGGCGAGCTTGAGCGCGACGAAGGGCCGCTCGGGGTTGCTCAGCCCATGGAGGAAGGCGGCGTTCTGTGCCTCCGCGGCGTCGCGTCCCGGTCCCAGCTCGACCGGGATTCCGGCCTCGCGAAGCCGCGCCGCGCCGCCGGCCGCGACCGGGTTGGGATCGGGGAGCG
This sequence comes from Gemmatimonadales bacterium, assembly GCA_036566145.1. GTDB lineage: Bacteria > Gemmatimonadota > Gemmatimonadetes > Gemmatimonadales > GWC2-71-9 > CAVVWJ01. The sequence goes on along the minus strand of DATCWW010000282.1, from coordinate 8,351 downwards.
CGGCCACCACCCGCCGGATGCCGGCGCGGAGAATCGCATCGACGCACGGCGGCTGTTGTCCCTGGTGCGCGCAGGGCTCCAGCGTCACCACCAGTGTCGCCCCGCGTGCCCGCGCTCCGGCGGCCGCGAGCGCGATCGGCTCGGCATGCTGCGCCCCGTACTCGGCGTGCCAGCCTTCACCCACGGCCTCGCCGCCGTCGAGGACCACCGCGCCGACGAGCGGATTGGGGTGCACCCGGCCCCAGCCCCGCCAGGCGAGGTCGAGCGCGTGCTGCATGGCCGTCCGCTCGTCCACCGCTCAGCGGCGGCCGAAGCGGACCGCGGGCTCGCCGCGGCGGATCTCGCCGATGATCCAGGTGGCGACGCCGTCGGAGCCCGCCGCCCCCTGCGCGGAGGCAACGGCGTCGGGTGGCAGGACCGCGATCATCCCGATGCCCAGGTTGAACACGTCGCGCATCTCGTCGGTGCTGATCTGTCCGGCCTGTTGCAGGGTGACGAAGAGGGGTGGAAGAGGCCAGCTCGCCGGGTCCACTACGGCTTCGCATCCGGCCGGCAGCACCCGCACCAGGTTGCCCGGAATCCCGCCGCCGGTGATGTGCGCCAGGCCGTGAATCCGGCTCAGCACCGGCCGGATGGCGGCCGAGTAGCTCCGGTGCACCGCCAGGAGCGCATCGGCCACCTGCTCGCCGGTGTCACCCAGTCGGTCGTCGAGGCCGAGTCCCATGCGCTCGAAGATGATGCGCCGGGCGAGGGTGTACCCGTTGGTGTGGAGCCCGGTCGAGGCATAGCCCAGCAGCACGTCGCCGGCACGGATCGCGTCGCCGTGCAGCGCCTCCGCTTCTTCGACCACGCCGATGATGGTGCCCGCGAGGTCGAAGGTCCCGGGCCGGTACAGGCCGGGCATCTGCGCCGTCTCTCCACCCGCCAGCGCCATCTCGTGCGCACGGCATCCCCGGGCGATCCCGTCCACGATCCCGGCGATCTGTTCCAGCTCCAGCCCCGCGCCCGCGATATAGTCCATGAACGCGATCGGGGCGGCGCCGTGGACCAGGATGTCGTTGACGCTGTGGTTGACCAGATCTTCGCCCACCGTGTCGTATCGGCCGGCCTGGAGCGCGACGAGCACCTTGGTGCCGACCCCGTCGGTGCTGAGCACCAGGGTCGGCGACCGCATCCCCGGGGGGATGCGCACCATGCCCCCGAAGGCACCGATCCTGCCGACCGAGAGGGGTGTCCGGGTCCCCGCGACCGCCCGGCCGATGCGGTGCTTCTGCGCTTCCGCCCCTTCGAGGTCGACCCCGGCGGCGGCGTATTCCCGCGTCACGGCAGCCGCTCGGCGAGCTCGACGTGGGTGAGATCCTGGAAGGCGCGCACCCGGCGCTCCACGGCGTCGAGGGTGACCTGCTCGAAGCCCTTGATGCCGAACTGCTCCACCGCGTAGGAGCCCATCGCCGCGCCGTACACCATGGCCCGGCGGATGTTGTCCTCGGTCAGCGAGCCGGTGCGTGCCAGGTATGCCATGAAGCCGCCCGCGAACGCGTCGCCGGCGCCGGTGGGGTCGAAGACCGTCTCCAGCGGGAAGGCCGGGACGTAGAAGGTTCGATGGGGCTCGATCAGGAGCGCGCCGTACTCGCCTTGCTTGATCACGACGCGGGACGGCCCCTGCCGCAGGATCCACCGGCCGGCGCGATGGATGTTCCAGTCGCTGCTCAGCTCGCGGGCCTCGCTGTCGTTCACCATGAGGACGTCCACGCGGGCCAGCAGCTCGAGCAGTGCCGATTTCTTGCCCTGGATCCAGTAGTTCATCGTGTCGCACACGACCAGGCGGGGCCGCTCGACCTGGGTGAGCACGCCGAGCTGGAGCTCGGGGTCGATGTTCCCCAGGAAGACGTACTCGGCCGAGCGGAACGACGCCGGAATCTTGGGCTGAAAGCGGGCAAATACGCCCAGCCGCGTCTCCAGTGTCTCGCGGCTCTGCAGGTCGTAGCTGTACTTGCCCTTCCAGCGGAAGCTCTCGCCTTCGGCGTGCTCCACGCCCGACCAGTCGATCCCGCGGGCGGTGAGCGCGTCGAGCTCGTGCACCGGATAGTCGCTCCCGACGACGCCGACCACCTGCACCGGGTGGAGCAGCGAGCCCGCCACGCTGAAGTACACCGCGGATCCGCCCAGGGCGTCGGCGGTCTCGCCGAAAGGCGTGAAGATCGAATCCAGCGCGACACTGCCGACGACGAGCAGGCTCATCGGATCACATCCGGTCGGGGGCGGAAACGCCCAGCAGGCCCAGGGCGTTGGCGAGAACGATGCGCCCGGCGCGGGCGAGGAGCAGACGGGCATGCTCGGTGGCCGGACCCTCGGGCGCACCGACGGCGCGAGTATGGTGATACCAGCCGTGCACCACGGTGGCCAGCTCGTGCAGGAACACGGTGATCCGGTGCGGCTCGTGCTCCCGAGCCGCCTTGTCGACCACATCGGGGAAGGTGACCAGCTTCTTGAGGAGCTCGGCGTCCTGCGGGGCGGGCAGGCCGGCGAGATCCAGGGTGCCCGTGACCCCGTCCGGCTCGCGCTCCGCCGTGCGGAAGATGCCGCTCAGCCGGGCGTGCGCCATCTGCACGTAGAAGATCGGGTTGTCGTCAGTCTGCTTCTTGGCCAGGTCCACCTCGAAGTCGAGCGGGGTGGCTCCCTTCCGCATGAGGAAGTAGTAGCGCGCGGCATCCACCCCGACCTCATCGTACAGGTCGCGGAGGGTGACGAACTCGCCCGCACGCTTCGACATCTTCACCTCTTCCCCGCCCCGGATCACCTTGACCAGCTGCACCAGCTCCACCGAGAAGAAATCCGGCGGATAGCCCAGGGCGAGGAGCACGGCGCGCATCCGCGGGATGTACCCGTGATGATCGGCGCCCCAGACGTCGATCGCGCGGTCGAACCCGCGATCGTGCTTGTCCATGTGGTAGGCGATGTCGGGCACCAGGTACGTGAGCGAGCCGTCGCCTTTCCGCAGGACCCGGTCCTTGTCGTCGCCGAATTGGGTGGTGCGGAGCCAAAGCGCACCCTCGGCCTCGTAGCTGAGCCCGCGCTCGGCGAGGAGGACGAGCGCTTGATCCACCTTGCCGGCATCGTAGATCGCCTGCTCCGACGTCAGCACGTCGAAATGCACACCGAACTCGGCGAGGTCGCGGTCCTGCTCCTCCCGCTGCAGCCGGGTGCCCAGCGCCCGGCACCGGGCGATCCCGTCGGCATCGCTCAGCTCGGCCAGGCCGGGCCCTTCCTGCTCCAGCACCTGGCGGGCGTTCTCCCGGAGATACTCGCCGTGATAGCCGCCTTCGGGAATCGCGAACGCGCGGCCTGACGCCTCGCGGACGCGAGCCCACAGACTCTGGGCCAGTTTATCGATCTGGGTGCCCGCATCGTTGATGTAGAACTCGCGGGTGACCGCGTGCCCCGTCCACTCGAGCAGCGTCGCGACGGCGTCGCCGAGGGCGGCGCCGCGGCCGTGACCGACGTGCAGGGGTCCGGTGGGATTGGCGGAGACGAACTCGACGTTGACCTTGAGACCCGCGCCGGCGGTCGAGCGGCCGTAGGCTGGACCTTCCGTCAGGATGCGCTGGGCCGCCGCGGCGAGCTCGTCCCCGGCGAGCCAGAAGTTGATGAAGCCGGGCCCCGCGATCTCGGTCCGGGAGACCAGCTCGGGCGGCAGGCGCAAGGCTCCGCGCACCCGCTCCGCCACCTGCCGAGGATTGGTCCGCTCGCGGCGGGCCAGGACCATGGCGAGGTTGGTCGCCAGGTCGCCGTGGCCCGTGTCGCGGGGCCGCTCGAGCACGAAGTCGATGCCATCGGCCCCGAGACTCGCGGCCACCCGCGCGAGCTCGGCCCGGATCGCGTCGCTCACTCGGGCTTGGCCTTCTTCGCGGTCGGCTCGGCCTTCTTGGTCTCCTTACCCGCGGCGGTCTCCCCCTTCTTCTCGGCCGGCTTCTCGGCGGCCGGCTTCTCCTCGGGCTTCCGCGGGCCCTTCCCGTCCTTGCCGTAGTCGGTGATGTAGAAGCCGCTCCCCCGGAACACGAGCCCGGCGCCACCGGAGATGACTCGGGTCGCCGCCTTGCCGCACACCGGGCACTTGGCGCGGGGCTTCTCGGTGATCTTCTGGAATTTCTCGAATTGATGCCCTTCAGGGCAGCGGTACTCGTAGGTTGGCATGCGTACTCGGCTGGGGGTTAAACGAAATCAGCTATTGAACTTATCATCGGCGGGCCGAGGGTTCAAGCGGTGGTGACTCATCGCAGGAGCCTAACGAAGGCACTGGGAAGGGCCGTCATCGAGACGGCAACCGCCGCACCGAAGCTACGCCGGCCGGTACACTCCCCAGACGCCTCGCAGCTGGTCGCTGATCTCGCCCAGCGTCGCCCGGGCGCGTACCGCTTCGAGGATGTGTGGCATGAGCGGACCGGTGCCGGCGGCAGCCGCCCGGAGGGCGTCCAGAGCCTGGCGGACCGCACCCGGGCTCCGGCGGGCACGCACCTCGGCCAGCCGCGCGCGCTGGCGGGTCTCGAGCGCCGAGAAGTCCGGCGTGGGAATGCTGGGCGGCGGTGAGTCATCAATGAACCGGTTGACCCCGACCACCACACGATCGCCAGACTCCTGTGCCTGCTGCAGTGCGTACGCACTTCGCGCGATCGCCTCCTGGAAGTACCCCCGCTCGATCGCGCGTGCCGCCCCGCCGAGCGCGTCCACTTCCTCGATCAGCTTGCGCGCGTCGGCCTCCAACCGGTCGGTCAGGCTCTCCACGAAGTAGCTGCCACCGAGCGGATCGATCACCCCGGCGACGCCGCTCTCATAGCCCAGGATCTGTTGGGTCCGGAGCGCGAGTGTGGCGGATTCCGTCGTCGGCAGCGCCAGCGCCTCGTCGTACCCGTTGGTGTGGAGCGACTGCGTTCCCCCCAGGATCGCCGCCAGCGCCTGGACCGTCACACGGACGACGTTGTTGAGCGGCTGCTGCGCCTGGAGGGTGACCCCGCCGGTCTGGGTGTGGAAACGCAGACGGGCGGTCTGGTCGCCGGCCTGGAACCGCTCGCGAACCAGCCTTGCCCAGAGGCGTCGCGCGGCGCGGAACTTGGCCGCCTCCTCGAAGAGATCGTTGTGGCTCGCGAAGAAGAACGAGAGTCGGGGACCGAAGCTGTCCACCGCGAGACCCGCGTCCACCGCGACCCGGACGTACTCGAGGGCGTTGGCCAGGGTGAACCCGATCTCCTGGGCCGCCGTGGCGCCCGCCTCGCGCATGTGGTAGCCGCTGATCGAGATCGGGTTGAAGCTCATCTTCTCGTCGGCCACGAAGCGGAACACGTCGGCGACGAGGCGGAGCGAGGGGAGTGCGGGGTAGATGTACGTTCCCCGCGCGATGTACTCCTTGAGCACGTCGTTCTGTACCGTGCCGGTCAGGGCCGAACGGGCGACGCCCTGCTCTTCGCCCACCACCACGTACATGCCCAGCAGGATCGCCGCGGTGGCGTTGATCGTCATGGAGGTGGACACGCGGTCGAGCGGGATGCCGCGGAAGAGATCCGCCAGATCGTCCGCCGTGTCGATGGCCACGCCCACCCGGCCCACTTCGCCCCCGGCCATCTCGTGGTCCGAGTCGTAGCCCATCTGGGTCGGCAGGTCGAACGCGGTGGAGAGTCCGCTCTGCCCGGCGGCGAGGAGCCGGCGGAAGCGCTCGTTGGTCTCTTCCGCGGTGCCGAAGCCGGCATACTGGCGCATCGTCCAGAGCCGGCCGGCATACATGTTGGGGTAGACGCCCCGGGTGAACGGGAACGCGCCCGGGCGGCCGAGGTCGTGTTCGGGATCGCCGGCCCAGTCCCCTGGGCCGTAGAGGGTGGTCACAAGGCGGGCTGGATCACCGGCCCGCTGGCGCGGGCGGCTGCTTGCCGCAGGGTGTCGGCCACGAACCCGACGTCCAGCCGGGAGCCGATCACCAGCGGAGTCCGCTGGTGGAGCCCGGTGGGCATGATGTCGAGGATGCGGTTCGTCCCATCGGTGGCCGACCCTTCCGCCTGTTCGGCGATGAACGCCATCGGGCTCGCCTCGTACAGCAGCCGGAGCTTGCCACGGGGATTGGTGCTGTCGGCCGGGTAGAGGAAGATCCCGCCCGCGATCAGATTGCGGTGGAAATCGGCCACCAGCGACCCGATGTAGCGGCTGTTCTTGGGCTTCATCAGGTCGGGCACCTCACCCTTGAGGCCCCGCACCGCGAGCTGCATCGCCTTGTCCCACCGGCCGAAATTGCTCTCGTTGACGCTGTAGTACTTCCCAACCCGGGGCGTCACGATCCGCGGGTGCGAGAGCAGGAATTCTCCGATCGTCGGATCCAGGGTGAAGCCGTGCGCCCCCTGCCCTGTGGTATAGACCATCATGGTGCTCGACCCGTACATGACGTACCCGGCCGCCACCTGCTTGCATCCCGGCTGAAGCACGTCCGAAGCGGTGCCCCGCCCTTCCATGCTGACCCGCCGGTAGATGCTGAAGATGGTGCCGACCGCGGAGTTCACGTCGATGTTGGAGGAGCCGTCGAGCGGATCGAACAGGATGGCGTACTTGCCGACGGGGTACTCGGGAGGGACCGGGATGATGTCTTCGTCCTCCTCCGACCCCATCACGCAGACCCGGCCGGTATGGTTGAGGCAGTTCTTGATGGTCTCGTTCGCGATCACATCGAGCTTCTGCTGCTCCTCACCCTGGACATTCCGCGCGTTGGCCGTGCCCAGAATGTTGACCAGCCCCGCCCGGCGGATCGCCGCCGCGATGATCTTCGAGGCCAGCGCGATGTCGTAGAGCAGGTTGGACAGCTCGCCCGTCGCTTCGGGATAGCGGTGTTCCTGGTCGAAGATGAAGCGCTCGATCGTGGTCACGGACGTCTGCACGAAACCCCCAGGATGATGATGGTTCGGCCGCCCGCCTAGCGGACGTCGAGCTCGAGGCTGCCCTGCGTGCTGCGGACCCGCATGCGGGTCCCGTCGGTCAAGACGGTGATCGTGCCCTCCTGATCGGTGCGCCGCACCGGGATCCCATGTGCCGCCAGCCTGGCCAGCGTCGCCGGAGCCGGGTGACCATAGTCGTTCCGGCCCACCGAGATCACCGCGAGCCGCGGCCGAAGCGCATCGAGCCAGGCGTCGCCGGTACTGCCTCGGCTCCCGTGGTGGCCCACCTTGAGCACGTCCACCCGGCCGACCCGCGACTGCAGTACCTCTTCGGCCGGGAACCCCGCGTCGCCCGCGAAGAGCGCCTGGAAGGCGCCGTATTCCACCAGGAGGACCACCGAGTCCTCGTTGACGTCCTCACCCCACCCGGCCCACATCGGCTCGGGGTGGAGCACGGTGAAGCGCACCCCGTCGAGGGTGAAGCGCTCGCCCCGGCGGACCGGGTGCCATGAGATGCTCCGCCGGTCCAGGGCGGAGAGAAACCCGGTATACAACGGATCGACGACCGGCGCGCCGGGCTCCAGCACCTCACCCACGGGAAACCGGTCGAACAGCGCCGTTACGCCGCCGACGTGGTCGAGGTGGGCATGCGAGATCACCACTGCCGCGACGGACCGCGCGCCGCGCCGCTCCAGGAACGGGACCACCACCCGGGCGCCCGCGTCGCTCCGCTGCGAGGCCGGCCCGACATCGATGACCACCCACCGGCCCTTCGGCGTGCGCAGCACGGCGCCATCGCCCTGCCCGACGTCGAGAAAATGTAACGCGAGGTCGTTCCCCTCGTCACCCGACCGGGACAGAGTCGGCGCAAGTCCCACCCAGAGCCCGAGCGTGACCGCCCAGCCCGCCCGCCGCCCCGCCACCAGCGCCGTGTTGCGGCTCCCCGTGGCCCAGAGTGCCATGGCGAGCGCGAGGACCCACGGCGCTGCGGCCTTCAGGCCCGGGTCGCTCACCACGTGCCCGCCGGGAACCGCGGCCCCGGCGACCGCCAGGAGCTCCAGAAGGTGGAGGCACAGGCCCGCACCGCCTGCCAGCCCTTCCGCGGCGTCATGCCAGACCGGGTACAGCAGCAGGCTCGCAAGCACCCCCGGTACCGCCACCGCCGCGATCGGGATGGCGAGGAAGTTGAGACCGACACCGATCGGGGCCACCGCCCCCAGGCTCCCGGCCGTGAGCGGCGCCGTGGCCAGAGTGGCTCCCACCGATGACGCTCCGGTTCGGCACCAGAAGTTGGCCCGGAGCGCGCGGTCGCTCCACCGGGTGAATCGCGAGGCACCCCAGAGCGCGGCGGCGGAAAGCCATCCGCCGAGATCCAGGATCGCCCAAGGGTCGAGCAGAAGGACGCCGAGGCAGGTGGCGGCCAGCAGCGCGTCGGGCTGGACC
>DATCWW010000266.1:0-2996 GCA_036566145.1 Gemmatimonadales bacterium | reverse complement strand
CCTTCTTCCCCGTCGCGCTCGGCGTGAAGACCCCCATTCCGTTCCTGGTGCTCGCGCTGGTGGGGACGGTCGCGCTGGCCGTGGCGGCGCGGGAGCGGCGGAGCGCGCTGGTCCCGCCGCTCGCGGCCCTCGCGATGCTGCTGGCGGCGATGGCCGCGAACATCGACATCGGGGTCCGTCTCGTGCTGCCGATGTATCCGCTGCTGGCGGTGTGCGCCGGCGTCGGGATCCTCACCCTCTGGCATCGCCGGCCGCGGGGCCGGCTTCGACTCGCGGGGCCGGTGTCGGCGGTAGCGCTCACCGGGTGGCTGGTCGCCGAATCGGTCAGGGCTCACCCCGACTACCTGCCGTACTTCAACCAGCTGGCCGGCAAGCATGCCGAGCAGGTGCTGCTGGACAGCGATCTCGACTGGGGCCAGGATCTGGGGCGCCTGGCCGACACGCTCCGGGCGCGCGGAGTGCCGCAAGTGTGGATCGCCTATCACGGCACGGTGGACCTGAGCCGGCAGGGGCTGCCGCCGTACACCGAGCTTCCTCCCGATCAGCCGGTCACCGGGTGGGTAGCCGCGAGCCTGTTCCGTCTCGCGCTCGGCTCCCCGGGCGGGTCCATCGATGCGTATGCCTGGCTCCGGCCCTACCAGCCGGTGGCCCGGGCAGGCCACTCGATCCTGCTCTACTACATCCCCCAGTAGCCAGTCCCTGACGCGTCGCAGACGCGGGAGTGTGCGTGCAGCAGATCAAGGGTGCGGTACTCAAGAGCCGGTTGGCGTTCGTGGAGGAGGTCGGCGGAAAGGATGGAGTTGCCCGGGTCCTGGCAGCACTGCCGCCGGCGGACCAGCGGACGCTCAAGCTGGTCTTCACCTCCAACTGGTATCCCTTCCCGCTGGGGCGGGCCCTGGACGAGGCCATCGTGCAGGTGCTGGGCGACGGGCGCACCGACTTCTTCGAGCGCCTGGGCGAAGCCTCGGCGGAGAAGAACCTCTCCACCGTCCACGCGGGATACCTCACCCACGGCGACGGTCACGCCTTCCTGTCCAAGTCCCCTTCCATCTATTCGCTGTATTACGAGACCGGCCGTCGCGAGTACCAGCAGGCGGGCCCCAGGGAAGGTGTCCTCACCACGCACGACGCCGAGACCTTCAGCGCGCCCGATTGCCTCACGGTGGTGGGGTGGTATCGGAAGGCGTTGGAGATGTGCGGGCTCAAGGGGGTGCAGGTACGGGAGGAGGAGTGTCGGGCGAAGGGTGGAACCGTCTGCCGATATCGGGTGCGCTGGGAGTAGCGATATCCCAAGCCGCAGGCCTTTCTGGGGGAGGCGTGGTCGGGGTGTTCGCTCGCCGGATTACGGCAATCGGCCCGACGGCAGGTGCCGCTGCCGAACCGACTGAACGTGGGCCTGCGCCAGCTGAGCCTTGATGCGGGCACGAGCCGCGCGGGCGGTGCTCCCGAGACTGGTGAAGAGCGGATGGGTGCCGCGACGCGAGGCTCCCACCGTGGACAGCGGATGCGGCGGCTCGGTCTGGTCCAGCTCGGCTTGCTGCTGCTCGGCGCGTACCTGCACGGACGCCGCCATCTCCGGGTCCACCAGGTCCTCGGCGCAGTGCAGCGCGGCGCTCAGGACATGATACGCCACCTCGAAGTGGCGTTCCGCGTAGCTGGTACCGTTGATCCGCAGGAGCTGATCGGCGAGGACGCGCATCCTGACGTCGGTGTCGCGGCTGTGCGTGTCCACGGAACCTCCTCAGGGAGAGAGTCGCTCGACCGTCCACCCGCCCGCGCGGCGGTAGCGGATTCGGTCGTGCAGCCGGCTGGGCCGGCCCTGCCAGAACTCCACTTCGTCGGGCTCGACCCGGAACCCGCCCCAGTACGGCGGCAGCGGCACGTCGCCGTCGGCGTAGCGTTGCTCGGCCTCCCGAAAGTCGGCCTCGAGCGCCTGGCGGGAGGGAATCACCCGGCTCTGATGGGAGACCCAGGCGCCGAGCTGGCTCCCGAGAGGCCGGGTACGATAGTAGGCCACGGACTCCTCGGGCGTCGTGCGGCTCACCCGACCCGTGATCCGGACCTGCCGCTCCAGCTCTCCCCAGTAGAAGACCAGCGCCGCCCGGGGATTGGCCGCCAGCTCCTCCCCCTTCCGACTGCGATAATCGGTGAAGAAGACGAAGCCCCCGGCGTCGAACGCCTTGAGGAGCACGACCCTGGCGGAGGGAGCGCCGTCGGCCGTGGCGGTCGCGAGCACCATCGCGTTGGGCTCGGGGAGCTGCGCCTCCTGCGCCTGGGCGAACCAGCGGGAGAACTCGACCAGGGGGTCGTGGCTCAGCTCACGCTCGTCGAGCGCGGCGCGGGCGTACTCCTGGCGGAGGTCGGCGATGGCGGGTGAGATCACGGCAGTCCCGGACGAAGGCCTGCAGTAGATATACGCAGCTTGCCCCGGCCGCGCGACCAGCGCTTTCATACGGTAATGCGTCATCGTCCTGTACCATCGATGATCCTCCTTCTCGGCGCGGCACTCCTTTGTCCTCCCGGGACCGTGCGGGCACAGTCGGGGGAGACCCGCCACACGCTGGCCGTCGGCGGCGTGGCCCGGAGCTATCTCCTGTTCGTGCCGAGCGCATATGCCGCCGGACGGCCCCTGCCGCTGGTGCTGGTGTTCCACGCCGGGGGGAGTCGCGCCCGGACCATGACGACCCACACGGAGTTCACCCGGGTGGCCGAGCGGGAGGGCTTCGCGGTGGTGTACGCGGAGGGACTCCAGGGCCGCTGGAACGACGGGCGAGGGTACGGGACCGCCCATGACGACGTGGCGTTCGTCCGCGCACTGCTCGACACCCTGGGGCGGCGGGTGACCCTCGACTCAAGCCGTCTGTACGCCACCGGCATCTCCAACGGCGGGATGTTCGCGATCCGGCTGGCGTGCGATCTCCCCGGTGTGCTCGCGGCGATCGCGCCGGTGGCGGGGGCAGTGCCGGCCGCGCTGGCGGAGCGCTGCGCCGCCGCGG